>JAKUOU010000119.1 GCA_022451065.1 Pedosphaera sp.
CGGAACTACATTCGTGCGGAGGATAAACGGGACTTTATCCCAAAGAGTAATTCGCGCTATCTGGGAAAGAGAGAGCTGAAGGATCTGCGGGTGATGGCTGTCACTAAGGAACACAGCCCGGGACACAGCTATGAGCCGTGGGGCTTTATGGGCGGGGATAATAGTGTGACCACCACCATGCGCGCCTGGAACGGCCGAACCTGGAAGGCGCCCACCATCCTAAAGACACTTTCTTCCGTACAGACCTATGTTTACAAGGCCCCGTCCTTCGGCAAAAAGGGAACCAAGGCGAACCCGAGCATTGTGTGGCTTATTCGCCAGGCGGATTACGGTGGTTCGGGAGCGATCAACAATTATCCCGATAAGACAGATCCGCATGGGGCTGACGGGGAGCCGATCCTTTTTGCGGATGGCCACACCGAGTTTGTCAAGGTGGGCAATTACATCCGAGGTCGGGATTTTTCCCAGGACTGGAACCACGGACAGTAAGTTGGGAGGGTATGGGTCGGGGTGCGTTATGACAGCCCAAGCCACTTGGCCCAGGGAATCCGGGAGAGGATGAGCAGCAGCGAGATGGTATACAGGATGAAGTTCGTCTTGTGGGCTGAGTTGGAGTCGATTCTTTTTGTCTTGATCCGGGCGACCGTGATCAGCACCGCGGCGATTAGCATCACCAGCGGATGCTCGAGGGCGTAGAGGCGGAGGTTGCTGCTTTTCATTGCGAGGCCGAAATCCTTAAACGCCTGTTGTACGGTAGGGCTCACCACATACAAAATGAGTCCAAGCGTAAACTGGATGTGAACGGCTAGCATGGCGGATAACCCCAGTTTCTTGTCCTTTGCAGAGGATTCTTTTCCCGACAACCACGCCCAAAGGGAGTAGATTGCGAATAGTGCCACTAGGGTCAGGACTGCGTACGCAAGGTAATGGTGCAGATTGAAGGTGGGATTGAACATTTTTGCCTTAGGATTTCCGTTTGTATCGTCTGTCGCGCACCATTTACGCGGCAACAAGGGAGCCAGTCAATTCAATCATGCTCCTGTTTCGTAGTGGAGTGATTGGATGACAAAAAATCAGCAACCATGTTTTCGAGTGTCTTGAGCCACAGCGGGTGCTCATTCATGCAGGGAATGAGTTCCAGGCTTTCCCCACCTGCTTCGATGAAGGTTTCTTTCGCCCTCATGCCAATCTCCTCGAGGGTTTCCAGGCAGTCGCTGACAAATGCCGGGCAAATGACGAGCATCCGTTTGATTCCCTGTTTGGCCAAGTGGGAGAGTTCGAGATCTGTGTACGGTTTCAACCAAGGATCACGGCCAAGCCGGGACTGGAACGCCACCGAGAATTTTTCTGGCGGGATGCCAGTCGTGCTCACGAAGGCTTCCGCAGTCTTGAAGCATTGTGCGCGATAGCATGTATCGTGTGACGGATGATTGCCTATGCAACAGTCGTTTGCCGCAAGGCAGTGACTGCCGCTCGGGTCGGTTTTTTTTAGTTGCCGCTCCGGTAATCCGTGAAAGCTGAACAGTAGGTGGTCGAATCCGCGATCCAACATTTCGCGGGCGCTCGCCGCCAAGGCCTGGATGTAGTCCTGGTGGTCGAAGTACGGTGTTTGAACTACTAAGTTCACCGCTGGAGCTTTTTTTCGTAGAACGGACCTTGTTTTTTCCACCGCGCTCTCGTAGCTGGACATGGCGTAGTGGGGAAAAAGCGGGATCAGCAGAATATCGTCAATGCCGTGTTCCAGTAGGTTGTCGACTGCCTGCTCGATCGGCGGGTTTTGGTAGCGCATAGCGAGTTCAATCGGAATGTCGATCCGAGCCTGAAGTTTCTTGCGGACATTTTTGCTGGTAACAACAAGTGGACTGCCATCAGGAAGCCAAACTTCTCGGTATGCTGCGGCTGATTTTTTTGGCCTAAAAGGAAGAATTAAGAAATGGACCACTAAAAAGCGAATTATCCAAGGTGTATCCAGCACCCTGCAGTCCATGAGGAATTCACGAAGGTACCGGCGCACATCGCCCACGGCCGGTGAGTCCGGCGATCCCAAGTTTACAAGCAACACTCCCTTTTTTGCACTCATATCAGTCTGTCTTTTTAAGATGATTGGCGATCCTGCCGGCGGCCTCGTGGCCCGAGGCAATGGAGTCCATCAGTGAAACTCCGTCGCAGCAATGACCGGCAAAAAACAGGCCACTTACGCTTTTCTCCAGGTCGTTCATGAAAGTCTTGAAGCGGCCATAACCGATGTCGTATTGGGGGATGGCCCTGCGATGAATGAAGACGTGCCTGTAAGTTGATTTGCCGTTGACGCCTAGCACTGTTTTTAAGTCAGCCATCACAAGTTCGCAGAGTTCATCTGGCGTTTTTGAGACGAGATGAGGAGCACGCAGGCCACCGATGTAACTCGTCAGAAGAACTTGGCCTAGTGGAGCGCGCCCCGGGAACAGGGAGGAGGAGAAAATAGTGCCCAGGGAATGCAGTTGTTCCACCTCGGGATTCAGGGCACCAAAGCCATCGAGCGAATGTTCCACGTCCTGCCGGTAAAAGCCCAAAACGACGCTGGCCACGGGTGCGTAGTGGATGTCGCCAAGCATTGCCAGGCTGACCGGTTTCGACTCGCAGGTGAGCTGCAGTTCTGCCATCCGAAACGCCGGCAAAGCGAGCAGCACCCCGGAGTATTCCTCGGCTTGGCCAAGCGACCATGAGTCGTTTTGTCGGTTGATTTCTCTGATCGCCTGGTCGGTGCGAATCTGTTTCTTCAGCCGTTGGCCAAGTGTATCGGTCAAGGTTCCCAGCCCTTGGTCGAAAGAAAATTTAAGCGCATTTTTTTTGGAGACACCCCCTTCGCGTTTTCGTGCACGGCCCCCGAGGATTTGGCCCAGAATCAGGGAGCCATAGCGCTGCTCCAGCGCGTGCAGCTTGGGGAACGCCTCTCGCACCGACAAAGTTTCTGGAGACCCGGCATACACGCCGGCGACAAATGGGTTGATGGCGTAATCCAAAAACTCACTCCCGATGCGTCGCCGGACAAACTTGGCCAGGCTCTCTTCCTCGTCGGCGGGCGCGCGCCGAATAAACGGCTCGGCCATCAATCGCGCCTTGGCTCGGAGGGAGAAGAGCGAGGTGGCTAGAAAACTAAGCGGCGAGTTGGGGAGACTAACCGGGCGCTTGTTGCGGACGATGTACCGGTTTTCGGCCTGTTCGCTGGAATAAATGCGGCGACCCTCCAAGCCGAGATCCGCAATCATCTCGCCGATGAGTGGGGAGGTTTCCAAGATGGTGTTCGGGCCGCACTCGGCCAGGTATTCGCCGTCCCGCACGGTCTGGATGACGCCGCCGACACGGTTTGTCGCCTCGAAAAGGGTGGCCGGTATTCCCTGCTGTTGCAGCCTGAATGCAGCTGTCAGGCCCGTAATGCCGCCACCTATTATCGCAACCCGTTTCAAATAGTCTTCGAGTATCGGGTTGTACTGCTGCTCTCAATCTCCGGATCAAATCTCATGGCGATATTACGAATGAACAAACGCCCTGCATCCGTCACGGTTAGCCCTGATTCATTGCGGCGCAACAACCCGTCTTTCTCCATGTCCTCCAAACCCGCAAGTGAGGTGGCGAATTCTTCACGAAAATTAATGTCTAGGTTGCTCGATAGGTCGTCATAATCCAGGCTCAAGTCACACATTAGCCTCGTAATGACCGTGCGGTGCTTTTTTTCCTGATCTGTCAGGAGGCATGCTTTTGAAACCGGTGTTTTTCCGTCGTCCAGCGACCGGTAGTAGTCTTTTAGATCCTTGATGTTCTGCCAGTATGCATCAGGGATTTGTGAGACGGATGACATCCCGAAGGCGTGGATATCTGCTCCGCCAAATGTGCTGTACCCCTGAAAATTCCGCTGAAGGGTTTTTTGTTTTTGGGCAACCGCCAGTTCATCATCCGGGCGCGCGAAGTGGTCCATGCCAATATACACGTAGCCTTCCGAGGTCAGTTTCTCGATGATCAGTTTCAGTAGCTTGAGCTTGGTTTCTGGTGTTGGAAGGTTGTCCCGTTCAAGGATTTTTTGTGCTGGCTTGATCCAGGGCACGTGGGCATAGCTGAAAACAGCCAATCGGTCCGGAGACAGTCCTATGATTTCATCCAGTGTTTTTTCGAAGGAAGATTCTGTCTGGAATGGTAGGCCATATATCAGGTCGATGTTGATGGATTCGAATCCAGTCTCACGCAACCATTCCACGCTTGCGAGGGTAATATCCATCGGTTGAATCCTGTTCACTGCTTTTTGAACCTTGGCATTGTTGTCCTGAACGCCCATTGAGGCCCGGTTGAATCCGGCTTCCCAAAGGGCGGTGACGTGCTCTTTTGTCAATCGTCGTGGGTCCACTTCGGCTCCCGCCTCACAACCTGTCGTTTCTCCAAAATGTCCGTGGATGATTGACCCCAACCGTTTAATTTCGTCGGGTTTTAGAAAGGTTGGAGTCCCGCCACCTAGGTGCATCTGCACGATTTTTCGATTGCCTATGCCTTCTTCGCAAAACAACTTCATCTCCCTGTCCAGATAATCCAGATAATCGGTTCCTTCCCGATGTTGGGAGGTGATGACAGTGGTGCAGCCGCAAAACCAGCAGAGTGATTCACAGAAGGGAATGTGGCAGTAAAGCGAAAGGTCTCTCTGCGACTGCTTGTTAGCTTGGATCAGTTCGTTAAGCCGGTTTACATCATACTCTTCGGAGAACCGGGTTGCAGGAGGATAGGAGGTGTAACGAGGTCCGGGGACATCGTACTTGCGGACTAGATCCAGATCGACTGACAGTTCTTTCACTGAAAATTCCTTACGGTTGTGACGACTGATTCTATATTTTCCAGCTTGGCATCCATGGTGACACCATGGCCAAGGTTGAAAATATACCTATGAAACCCGCGCATGGTTTCAAGGATACGGCTGGTTTCCCGAGCAGCAATCCCGGGTGATGTGGTCAGTACGGCGGGATCCAGGTTCCCCTGGATGCCCATTGGCACAGGGATACGGTTCCGAATCTCCTCAAGGTTGACGGTCCAATCCACGCTTAAAAACTGGGCGCCGATATCAAACAGGTGTTCGAGAGAGCCCATCGTTCCCCTGGAAAAAACGATGACAGGGGCTTTACCGGCCAGGCGGGAAACGATTTCAGAGATCCATTTTCCAGAGGCGTATTGGTAATATGATGGCGGTAGGCATCCTCCCATCGAGTCGAAAATCTGCACGGCGTCCGCCCCTGCCTCGATCTGCATCTCCAGATAGTCGGTCACGGCATCGGTCAGTTTCTCCATCAGGCTTACAAACAAGTCGGTATCCTCGTGGTATAACCGGCGGGCTAGCGTGGTGTCCTGGGAATTCCCCCCGATCATGTAGTTGGCCAAAGTCCATGGCGAACCGGCGAACCCCAACAGGGCGTGTTGCCCGTCTAGTTCCCGCTTGATTTGGTGTAGAGCCATTTGGGAGTAGGCCAGGCGCTCCCGCAACCCCGTGGTCTCCAGCCGCTCGATGTCCTGCCTGTTACGAATGGTGAACTCCATCCTGATCCCGTTCCCGTCTGTAAAACCATAAGGTTGACCCAGCGCTTCAGGAACAACGAGAATATCGCTGAACAGAATCGCCGCATCGAGGGGGAACCGGCGGAGGGGCTGGAGCGTCACCTCGGTGGCCAGGTCGGGTGACTGGACCAACTCAAGGAAGGTGTGTTTCTCTTTCAGCTTGCGGTATTCTGGCAGGGATCGGCCGGCTTGCCGCATCAGCCAGATCGGGGGCCGGGTGACAGCGTTTCCGTTGCATGCTTCCAGAAAGAGTTCCCGGCTGTTGGTTGAATTATGAGTCACTAACGTCTCGGCCATTGGCTGGATTAAAGAGAGGCAGGAGGCGGCTTCGCCTTGGGGCACTTTATCAGGATTATCCTTGTGGCTCAATTGAACATTGCCAACGTAATATCACGCCAAAGCACGTCAGGGAGAGGCTCGATCGACGGAAATAACAAAGCAGGGGCTTTGATTGCACAACACCCTTCCCGTTTGGCCAGGCGCACGTCATTGCAACAGTTGACTAAACAGGGCGGGGCTCACTCGGCCCTTGGGGCCCTTTTGGCCAAGGTGGCGCCCTGCGTGGCGCCGTGGCGTGTGCGCTGGTCGTAGCTCTGGTCAATTTTACGGTATTGTTTGAGCAGGGCGCGGGTGTTTTTCTGAATGTCGTTCCTTAATTTTTCCATCGAGGATGAGGCGCCGCAAGTGCCAAGGTATTTGTCAACTGCATTGGCTGCCCGGAGCGCAACCCTGACATGCCCCTCCTCGTGCCGTAACAGGTTCGCGCGATAAATCTGCCATTGAGTTCGCAGTATGCCGGGAGCGGTCTGAAAATCTGTCCAGCGCGGTGTCAAAACCTTAATGTCGAGCAGGACGGTTCGATTGACAACGATCCACATCTTGCCACGTCGTTTGAGTTTGTAATCCCACTTTAGAGACCACTCGGTGAGCCCGTCGTAACGCTTGCCGTCGTCGCTGTTGGTTGGGCCATCTCTATTGATCATTTGCCTCAGCTCATGCACAGTGGAACCAGTGATCTGATACGTCTCATTCCGGCGCTTGACCAACGGCGAGGCCTCGATGTGCGTTGTCGCAATCAAGCAGATCAAAATGGCATATCGGGGCGCAATCACCACGAAAATTTTACCCGCCGGCGGGCATTCCGACAAGATGCTTGGCCAAGTAAGAGGTTTCTTTTTTTAGCTAAAATAGGCTTCATTAAATTTTGGAGCATCCTAGTTCTTCCTGGGAGGCCGGCCGGCTCAGATTCGGGTGACTGACGTTAAGTCTCAAAAAAAGAATATAGAGATGGGCGTTCAAGGGTGATTTGGAACTGTCAGAGGATGTCGGGATTGAGAAGCCGAGTGATTCATCAGTTTACACTCTGTCTTTAAAGTGCGAAACCAGAACGCCTACACCGGCAATCTCCACGCTCAATTCAGTGTTCTCTACTACATAAGTTAGTTCAACAGGCGATCCTGGAATGACCAAGCTACCCTTCTTCAGGCATGAACTTCTATTGGTCAAAGAATCAACTAACCACCGCAAAGAATGAATTGGGCCGCCCATTATTTCAGACGCAGGTGCCTCAGTAATGAGTTCGCCATTTTTTCGGACGGAGAAAAGCTCGTATTCGAATGATAATTTTTTTGGGGAAACCTTGTTTTCCCCGACAATCAGGCCTGCGTGAAACCCCCCTGAGCAGATCAACTCTTGAGAGGTTGGTGGAGTAAACCAGAATTTGAAATTATGCAGCTCGATTCCTACGCTGACACTCTCAATCGAATCGATTAACTGATGATGAGGCAGATTAGTGCCGTAAAGATCGGTGCCAATTGTTAACACCATCTCAGGCTCGATTGCACAATTGACGTAGTTTTTCCAGTTGATCTCTGTCCCTTCTTCGTGAACGTGAGGATTGAATAGTCGTCCCAAAACTGGTTCGTTCAGCCTAAATTGTGAACGTATTGCTTCACTGGTGCATCCAACTTTGTATCCAACGACTTCCTCTCCTCTTTGGACTCTTTTTTCTGTGACTAAGTCTTGAACCGTGTACGCATCCTCAATTGATAGCTGGGATACTGGCGGCACAAGCTCTCCACTCCAGTTCCTCTCGTAGAAGGTTTGTGTGAATTTATTGGCAAGTAAATCGAGCTTTTCAAACACTCCAACCCAATAAGAGCCCACTACCA
>JAKUOU010000012.1 GCA_022451065.1 Pedosphaera sp.
AGAAATAATTTCACCCTGAAACTTGATCGAGTAGATTACTGGCTTGGCGTCGGCGCCCAACCGTCAGACACGGTGGCGTCTTTTATCAGGAAAGCCCGCAAGGGTCCTGTGGAAGAGGTCGATGAAGAACCGGTGGTCGAAGCCGTCGAGGCTCCGGCAGCACCGGAATCCGTTCCGGAGCCGAAAGTTGCGGTGACCGAGGAAACTGCCGCCGAAGAACCTGCCGCCGAGGAAACCCCAGCGCCGGAAGCGGAGGTGGCTACCGAGACATCCGCCCCTAAAGAAACTCCCGAGCCGGAAGCGCCTACTGCTGCCGAGGCTGAGGCACCCAAGGCGGACGATTAAGCACCATGCAGGCTTTTTTGGAACAAGTCGTCAAGGGACTGGTCGATTATCCGGACGCGGTGAATATTACCGAGGTCGAGCAGGAACGTGCGACTGTTTATGAACTGCGTCTTCATCCGACGGATGTCGGGCGGATCATCGGGAAGTCAGGCCGGACCGTGAATGCCA
Source organism: Pedosphaera sp. (assembly GCA_022451065.1). Taxonomy (GTDB): domain Bacteria; phylum Verrucomicrobiota; class Verrucomicrobiia; order Limisphaerales; family UBA1096; genus UBA1096. The sequence continues at coordinate 514 of JAKUOU010000012.1, forward strand.
TCCGTTCCCTGATGCAGGCGGGTAGTGCCAAGGCCGGCAAGTTTACCCGGCTGGAGATTATTGACGAGAAGGACGACGCTACGGACGAGTGACCTGGTGTTGCCCGGCCACGCTGGCCGGTGAAGATTTTTTGGGCAGCCATGAAAATTGATGTGCTGACCTTGTTCCCGGGGATGTTCCCGGGGCCGCTTGATGAGAGTATCATCAAGCGGGCGTGCGAATCGGGCCGACTTCAGCTTGGTGTCCACGACCTGCGTGATTACACACACGACCGTCATCGCACGGTGGACGACAGGCCGTTTGGCGGTGGGCCGGGCATGCTGCTGAAGCCAGAACCGCTGTTTGAGGCGGTGGAGGCGTTGCGCGGCGAGAAGACGCGTGTGATCCTGACCAGCCCGGCGGGGCGGCCGTTCCGGCAGGAGATCGCCCGGGAATTGGCCGGCGAGAAGCATTTGCTGCTGGTTTGCGGCAGCTACGAGGGTTTTGACGAGCGGGTGAGGCAGAGCCTCGCCGATGACGAGATATCGATCGGCGACTACGTGCTGACCAACGGTGCGCTGCCTGCTATGGTAATCGTCGATGCGGTCACTCGGCTGCTGCCGGGTGTGCTGGGTGATGACGAGAGTTCGCAGGATGAGTCGTTCTGCGGTTGTTTGCTGGAGTATCCGCAATACACGCGGCCGGCGGAGTTCCGTGGTATGAATGTCCCGGAGGTACTGCTCTCCGGCGACCATGCTGCGATTGAGAAATGGCGGCGGGAACAGGCCACGGTACAGACCAGGCAGAGGCGGCCCGATCTGCTAGAGTGATTTTTGCCGGGAGACCGGTGTTAAGAGCGAAACGAAAGATAGTAAAATGAATCAGGAACTTTTGAACAAGGTCGAGTCCGGGCAACTCCGCAAGGAACCGCTGGAGTTCGCCGTGGGTGATTCCGTGAAGGTGCACACCCGGGTGGTCGAGGGGGACAAGGAGCGTATTCAGGTGTTCGCCGGGCTTGTGATTGGCCGACGCGGCCATGGCATCAACGAGACCTTTACCGTTCGGCGTATCAGCTACGGCGAGGGTGTCGAGCGGGTTTTCCCGGTCCATTCGCCGCGCATTGACAAGGTGGTGGTCGACCGACAGGGCAAGGTTCGCCGGGCCAAGCTCACCTACCTGCGCGAGCGCATCGGCAAGAGGGCCTTGGCCGTAAAAGCCAGGGACCTGCGAACCAAAAATAACTAGCGCTTGGCCAATCGATTTTTTACACGACGGCGAGGTTGATCCCTCGCCGTTTTTTGCGTTTTGCCAAGCGCTCTTAAGTTGACAAATCGTTGATGATAATCTACCGTTATCGAAGTTCCTAATGAAAATTCTACGAAACATCCCCAAAGTATTGTTGTCGGTTATTCTATTTGTCGGCTTGAGCACAACATTAAACGCACAACTCAAGAACGGGCTGATTGCCTACTGGCCGCTGGATGAGGTGCAGGGCACCAAGACTCCTGAGTTGGTCAATGGCTACGACATGGAGCTAACCAACCTCTCCTCGGACGACGTGGTGGAGGGAAGGATTGGCAACGCGTTTTCCTTTTCCAACGAGAAGCAGACATTACTGAGCCGTGTGCATGATGAGGCTGACCAGTTGCCGGCCAACAAGCACGAGTCGCACACCGTTTCCATGTGGTCGAAGGTTGACGGTAATGGTCAGAATGATTTGAGGCTCTTCTCGGAGGCCAACACCGGAGACAGTAACCCGCTATTCAACATCGGGACCGACAGCGGCGGGGCCAGTGGGTCGATCGACTTTTACATCCGGCAGAGTGGTTGGCCGACGGTGAACCACATCAAGTCCACCGCCGAGCCTTATGATGGTGAGTGGCATCACGTGGTGTTTGTGCAGGAGGGGGGCGAGCGCCGGGTGTATGTGGATGGGGAACTTGATGAGCTGGAGATTGTGGCCAAGCCGGCTGGGGCATTCAGGGTGAACGACACGACGATAGGCGGGATATTGCGCTCATCGGCATCGCACTGGGTGACGGGGTTGATTGATGATGTGGCCATCTGGAATCGGGCACTGAGTGACGACGAGGTAGGTTCGTTGTTTGCGAACGGTGTGCCGACCGGCATGAAGAAAAAACTTCCGCTGGAGATTCGCTCGTTTGACGCTGATTTTCCGGCGGTAGCCGCGGGTGGAAAAGCCACCTTGAACTGGGATGCAAGCGCCGATGCCACCCTCTATGTCGAGCCGAAGGGGCTGCTCCATCCAAAGTATAGGCAGGATGGGATCGTCAACTCAGTCTCCGAGTTTGGAGTTGGCTCCATTGAGGTAACGCTCAAGGAAACGACCACTTTCACGTTGAAGGCGATTCGCGGAGCCGAGACAGTGGAGGTTTCGAAGACTGTCGAAGTCATTGCTGGAATTGCTGACGGATGGACACTGATCGATAATTTCGAGTCTCGTGATGCGGCCAAGGATGATGTCAGTATTTTTCTCGCTGACAGTATCAATGGCCAGGGCGGTTGGCAGAACCCAGTGGGCTCTGCGGTGGTGCTCGATGTCGAAGGCAACCAGGCACTCGGCTTTACCGGGGCGGACGACCTGAATGCGTTGCAATTGCGCTCACTGCAAATTGCTGAAGGCGAAAAGGCGACCGTGTTCCTACGACTGGCCGCGCTGGATGATACCGCCGTTGACGGGCAGGTTAATGTGCTTTTTGGCCTCACCGAAAAACCGATACGCTTTGTTGGTGATTTCAACAACGACGCTGGACCCATTGTAAGACTGACCAAGGAGCCAGGCTTTGGCCCGATCACTTTAAACGCACGCAATGGGGTGGGCAATGAATACACGATCGGTGACAATGTTCTGGATTTTGGAGGCGTTTATAACATCTGGATCGATGTGGAAAACAAGTCCAACGATGACGGTGATGTTTACTCGGTGTACATCGCCGAGGAGGGCCAGGTCGAGCGTACGGTGGTTTTTGAGAACTTTGTCAGTGACCGCAACCCTGCCGGCACGGTCGATCTAGGTAAGCCCAAGCCCGATCTGATGTCATTGCTAATCATGAGTTCAGGCTTGAACGCCGGTTTGGGTAACCTGCTGTTTGATGACCTTTACGTTAGTATCGGCAAATTCCTAGATACAGTGCCGGTGGCATCCGCTTTTGTCGGTGCCGAAGCTCCGGAGATTGTGCTTCATTCCAGCCGAGTTTCCGGTGACGGAGCAGGATTCAGCTTCGATTGGAATTCTACCGTGGGAAGTGTTTATCAAGTGCAGAGGCAGGCTACACTCAGCGTACCGTGGCAGACCATCGCCGATGCCTACCCGGAGGGGGGCGCCACTGCGGACAACACCTCGTTCACCGACATTGGTCTGGGTGCCTCGGCGATTTATCGGGTGGCACAGCTTGAGACTCCGCCTCTATTCTTCGATGATTTCGAGTCCGGAGCACCAGGTTGGTCCGCTTCCGATCTGGGCGAGAGCGGCACCGAGTGGGAACTTGGCAAGCCAACCAACGGTCCGGGTGAAGCCCATAGTCCGACTCGTGCCTATGGGACCGGCTTGGCCAAGAACTACGACGACTATACGGATGTCTATCTGGTCTCTCCGGTCATTGACCTGACTGGTCAAGACAACGCACGCCTTGAATTCTGGAGTTACCGTGACTGCGAACCGGCGGTTGAGGGTGAGTTGTACGATTGGTGCCAGGTGATGATCCTGGATGAGGATGGAGAATGGCTAGTTGATGATCCCATCTGGATCCGTGGCGGGGAGGCGAAGCAATGGCGTCTGGAGAAGGCAAAGATTCCGGCTCAAGCGCTTGGCCAAAAGATCCGGTTAGAATTCAACTTCTCAACTGACGGTGGACAGGACAACGGCCCACAGGCCGGCTGGTTCATCGACGACGTGGCCATTACAAAGAAGTAGTTTCAAGAAGCGGTGTTACATGGTTAAGCTGGTGGAGTAGATAGGCACATAAACGATAAAAGATATTACAGGGTAATAGTTGGGCGAGGGCACAAGTTTGCCGCTAAGTCCAATCGAAACCGACGCCCTCCCCCGCAAACGCGGCGGCAAGACGGGTGAAGAATTGAAAGCTGAAGGGAAGTGACAGATTCATTGAGAGGTAAAATAAGCCTTTTTTCATTCGCAATCTAACTTTAGCGTCTGCGTTCCTATGCAAAACGCCCTGATCGCTGCCATGCTTGTGACGGTATCCGCCGGCAAGGACAATGCCCTGCACCTTTATGAACTCCAGCCCGACTCCGGCAAACTTGAGCATCATGCGAAATATGACCTTCCTGGCTCTCCCGGCTCACAATTTGTCAGCCCGGACGGACAGCGGCTGTATGTCTCGGTACGCAGCGTCAACAGCGTAGCAACCTTTCGCATCGACCGTGCCGGGAAGAAGTTGGTCCCGCTTGGCCTGACCGAAATCGGTGCCAATGCCGCCTACGTGGCAACGGATCAGACCGGAAAAACTTTACTCTGGGCCAGCTACAGCGGCGGCGTGGTGGGCAGTCATGCCTTGGCGGAAAACGGCATAGTCAAGCCGGGGGCGCTCAGCCGGATTGAAACCAAGCGCTGCGCGCACGCCATCCTCACGGACAGTTCCAACCGCTTTGCCTTTGTTCCCCACACCGGTCCGAATGCAGTCTACCAATTTCGCTTCGATGCTAAGTCAGGCAAACTTTCGAAAAACGATCCGCTTACTGCCAGCCCGGCCGCCGGGCTCGAGCCGAGGCACCTGGCGTTTCATCCCAGGCTGCCAGTCATTTATTGCGATGATGAAAAAGGCGACAGCGTTACCGCGTATCATTTCAACCGTGATACCGGCCAACTCAAAGCGTTCCATTCACAAAGCACGCTGCCGATGGATTTCGATGGCAGCCAAAACACCTGCGCCGACATCGAGATCACCCGCGATGGCCGATTCGTTTACGCCTCCAATCGCGGCCACAACTCCATCGCCGGTTTTTCGGTGGACGCAAAGACCGGCAAGCTCACGAGCATCGGGCAGTTCATGACCGGCGCCATACCGCGCTCTTTTAATCTCGATCCGGACAACCAATGGATGATCGCCGCCGGACAGCGTTCGCACGATCTGCACGTCTACAAGCGTGACTCAACAAGCGGCAAGCTGAAGCGTATTTATCAGCAACCCACCGGACAGGGACCGTCGTGGGTCCAGTTTATACCAAAAGAATCGAAGTAAACGGCAGCAAGACGGGTGAAGAATTGAAAGCTGAAGAAAAATGAAACACCTCCTCACAACAATCGCAGTTGTGGTGTTGATAGTATTGGGAATCATTGTCAACGCGCGGGGTGATGATCAGATCACATGGAAAAGCTCCGGCGCAGGAGGCGCGGTTGCCGCAGGCGAAGCTGACTCGGTCGCAGCCGGCATTCGTCTCCTTGAAAAGGGCGGTAATGCTGCGGATGCTGCCGCTGCAACATTGCTCGCCCTTGCAATTACCGACTATGGCATGTTTGCAATCGGCGGCGAGGTGCCATTGATCATCTACGACGCCGGAAAGAATGAAGTCAAGGTGCTGAGCGGACTGGGCGCCGCGCCACTCGATCCAAAGGCAATCCAGTGGTATTATAAAAATGGCATTCCCGACAACGGCAGCATGAAATCCGCTCCGGTCCCCGGTGCAGTCGATCTTGTTGTAACGGCGCTAAAGTTATATGGCACCGTTTCCTTCAAGCAGGCAGTGCAGCCGACCCTAGAATTGCTCGATGCGGAGGGGGAGCCTTGGCATGCTGACTTGGCTGTGACGCTGCGTAAACTGGTTGCCCGCGAGGCTGAAACAGCAGGTTCGCGCCGGGAAAAGCTCACTGCCGTCCGCGATCGTTTCTACAAGGGTGATATCGCGGATGATCTTGAGGCCTGGTATATCAAGTCCGGCGCCTTCCTACGCAAGAGTGACCTCGAGAACCACCGAACTAGAGTCGAGGATCCGGTGTCCGTCACGTATAGGGGCTACACGATCTTCAAATGCGGGCCTTGGACACAGGGGCCCTATCTTTGCCAAACCCTGAAACTTCTAGAAGGGTTCAAGCTCAGGAAGATGGGGCATCTCTCGGCCAGCTATATACATACGGTGGTCGAATCCCTAAAACTTGCGCTTGCTGATCGCGATGAGTATTATGGGGATCCTCGGTTTACAAGTGTTCCCCTTACATCATTGTTCTCCGACGAATATACTGGTTTGCGTCGCACGCTAATCGACCCAGAAAATGCATCAATCCTAATACGCCCGGGAGACCCTTACGGCCCAGGTCCGCTGAAGACCGAGGCTGAGCCGGTCGAGTCAAACAGCGATATCCCGGTTCAGGATACCACCACGTGTGTTGTTGCTGACCGCTGGGGCAATGTCGTGGCGGCAACGCCCAGCGCGAACCTCGTGGGTAATCAACCCGGCCCGAGCGGTGTCACCCAGGGGAACCGGGTACGCAGCCTGAACACGACCCCCGGCCACCCAAACCGGGTTCAACCCGGGAAACGCCCCCGTATCACCCTGACGCCGACGCTTGTGCTCAAGGAAGGCAAGCCGGTTCTTGCGATCAGTGTAGCCGGTGGTGATTTACAGGACCAAACATCCCTAAACATGATCCTCAACCATGTGGAATTCGGGATGCTGCCCGAGCAGGCTGTCACCGCCCCGCGTTTTAACACATTCCACCATCAGGACTCATTCGACCCCAATCCGGACAGGGCGGCGACGGTTACGGGCCCCGGTAAGATGCGTGTCAACAAGACCGTTTCTGATGAAGTCCTCCGGGAACTAGAAAAGCGCGGCCATAAAGTCAGCACGACCGGAGGTGCGATTGCCCATCCGGTAATGATCTACATCGACCACGGGAACAATATGATCCACGCAGCGGGTGATCCAAAGGCGGGGCGCCATGCGGCGGCAATTGATTAGCATTTTGTGCTTTTAGTTATGGTCCCCAGCCTGTGAGGTTCAAGTAGAAGTAAGCATCAAAGCTGATTTTGTTGACGAGTGTCGTTAGTTGTCCTGTTTTTTGTGGTCAGATTTTCAAAACTGATGGTAGATAGTTTCTTTTTCGTAGGTTGGGCCAAAAACGGGGAACCATTGTTTTTCAATTTTCAGCTGCTTCGCCTTTGTGTTGACTCACCTCTCGCCCTCGCCTAAGACCGCCTTAAGCATGAAATCTAAACTTAGCAGACGTGAATTCACCAAAACTACTGCCGCAGCTTTTACTATTCTTAAGGCAGGTTCGGCACTGACCTATGCGGCCAACGAAAAACTCAACATCGCCTCTGTTGGTGCCGGAGGCCAAGCCGGTGGAGACATTATGTCGCTCTCCTCTGAAAACATCGTGGGGCTGTGTGATGTTGATTGGAACCGTGCTAACCGTATGTTCAAACGTTTTGCAAAAGCAAAACGGTTCAAAGATTATCGGATTATGCTCGACACCATGGAAAAGGAAGTGGATGCAGTCATCGTTGGCACACCTGACCATCATCATTTTCACGCGTCACTCAACGCCTTGAAGCGAGGAAAACATGTCTACTGTGAAAAACCGCTGACTCATTCGGTTTGGGAAGCCAGAGAACTGACCAAGGCCGCACGTAACGCAAAGGTGTCTACGCAGATGGGCAACCAGGCACAAGCGTCGAATGAAACCCGCCGTGTCCAGGAATTTATTTTAGATGATGCCATTGGCCCCATCCGCAAAGTTCGCGTTTGGACCGATCGCCCTTCACGTGGTCTCTTCGATGAATACTGGCCTCAGGGAGTCCAGCGTCCCAACGAAACTCCTCCTGTTCCCGATTCCCTAGATTGGAATCTTTGGCTCGGTCCAGCACCGGAACGTCCCTATCACCCCGATTATCTACCCACCAAATGGCGTGGCTGGCGAGATTTCGGGACAGGTGCTCTCGGTGACATCGCCTGTCATTTCTTCGACCCTGTCTTTCGGGCATTAAAACTGCGCGCCCCAATCTCCATAGAGGCTTCCTCCACTCGAGTGAATAAGGAAACCTATCCACTTGGATCAATGATTACCTACAACTTTCCCGCTCGTATCGAGATGCCCCCGGTTGAGTTAGTGTGGTATGATGGTGGATTACGTCCTCCAAGGTTCGAAGAGTTGAAGGACAATGATATCATGGGTGAAAACGGTCTATTGCTGATCGGAGAGCGTGGAATCTTGTTTTCAGACTGGAGACGTTGGCGTCTTTTTCCAGATAAACTTGCAAAGGAATACGGTGAACCGCCGAAAATACTTTCACGTTCAACAGGTCACCATCAGGAGTTTATCACTGCCTGCAAAGGCGGGCCGCCAGCCGGGTCGAACTTTGATTGGGCAGGGCCGTTAACCGAATCTGTTTTGCTGGGCAACATTCCTTTGCTTGTAGAACTGCGGGAGGAACTCACAAAAGTTCAATTGCGTTGGAATACAGATGATTTTATGTTTCCCAACCATGCTAGAGCGAATCAGTTTCTTCGTCGTAATTATCGTAAAGAATGGGAACTATGATCCTTTGTAACTTTGCCCAAGTTTAGAAAAAATACTAAAATTGCCAACCTCCTACGCAAACACGGCGGCAAGACGGGTGAAGAATTGAAAACTGAAGGGAAATGATTGCCCCAAATAACCAATGCGATCGTTGATCCGGACACTACTGTTGTGCGTTGCACTAACTTTGTTGGTCGGACAATCAAACGCACAAACCGTCAGCAAGTTAAAGACCTCATCGGCTGTTCCTGTCGCCCACTTGGATACCGCTAAAATCCATACGTGGATGTTGCCGTCTTTCCACATCAACGGGAAGCCTGCGAAAGCTCATACGCAAGGACTCCTTGTACATCAAAACGGATTTTTTGTTACAGCACGCCGAGACGATATAAATCCACGCCGCTCTCTCCTACTCTGGTTAAGCTGCAATCCAAGCAGCCAGAAAGAAAATTGCAACGAGAGCAAAAAGACTTGGACTAAAATCTGGGATATTACGCCGACCTCCCAGCCTGCGACCTGGTCTGGCATGCTTGATCACCCCGGCGGATTTGATTCTGACGGTGAAAACCTTTGGATTCCAATCTCACAAAGTCGTCGTAACGGCAAAACCATGGTCCGCAAGTTCTCAATACGTTCTTTAATAGACAAAGGTGATGCGACGCCTACCGAAAGTATAACCATCAACGATCACATAGGTGCGATCGCAGTTTCACGCGGTACAAAGAGGCTCTTTGGTGCTAATTGGGATACTCTGCTTGCCTACGAGCTTTCAGTAGATGGCAACCCCATGCAACACTACGAGCGAAACTCGTTCATTCGTAATTTTCCCAATTGGTCGATTGCGGTGCAGGACTGGAAGGTACACGAGGGGTTTTTGATCGCAAGCGGGCTCGACAAGAGTTCCAAGCTACTAGCAGGTCGTACGCGTTCCCTGATCCAATTGATCAACTTTAAGACACGGCAAATCATGGCGGAACTTAGGCTGCCCCGCCGTCATGAGTCTGGAAACTTTACACGAGAAGGCATGGCGGTCTTCGGTGAACACATCTGGCTACTACCAGATGACCTCGGGGAAGAGAATAAACTCTACCGATTCGCACTTAACGAACTATTAAAGGTAGGACGAGAGAGTCTACGAGTGAAGAATTGAAAGCTGAAGGGAAATGAAACGCCTCCCGCTCATAACAATTACAGCCGTGCTTTTGCAGGTTGCAGGGCAAGTGTGCATATCTAGGTGGATGCTTGGATAAATCGACCTTTCGATCCGTTGAACTACTATTTCACGTACCCCCAGTGAACACGATCCGGAGACTTAGGTATATCGGGCTAATTGAGGGTGTTTCAAGCCTGCTGCTTTTCTTCGTAGCGATGCCCCTAAAATATCTCAATGATATGCCCTGGGCGGTTACCGTAGTTGGGACAATACATGGCTTTTTATTCATTCTTTACATGCTCGCGCTTGGCCAAACGTTGATCCAACTTAAGTACTCACTAGGCTGGGCTGCCAAGGTGTTCATCGCGGCGATTTTCCCGTTCGGACCGTTTTTCATTGAGCCTGCCCTTCGCCGTGAACAGGTTAAATTGGAAAACAAGGCTGCGACTGGTTTATATACGAAGCAATAAGGCATGACAGATGAAGAACTGGAAGCCTGCTGATAACTTAAACCAACCTACCAATTGAACGCA
>JAKUOU010000120.1 GCA_022451065.1 Pedosphaera sp.
GTAAAGCCCTCCCCCCCTCTTACCCCCGGGTGTAATTGACCAGAAACCCTTTGCCTGCCCCATTTTTACGGCGTTTACCCCGCTTGATGGTGAACTGGCAGTGTCGTTTCATTGCGTTTTGATGTCAGAAGAAAACAAACAAGACGCACAGAAAAAGATATTCTGGATCATACTAGCATGCGGCCCCTGTGGAATTGGCGTCAGTATATTGCTATTCGGCTTTCCGAAAGCTGGAGCATATGGATCGTATGAAGGATGGGAAGGATGGGTTCTCGGGTTGGCGGCTTTTTTTGTTGCATGGCGTCACAAAAAGAAAATCTCCAACGACACTTCCGAAAAGTCGGAGTAGTGCTGTAACGAGTTAGCTGACTGGTGGCCCGGGCGGGAGTTCTGCTGGTTTTTTCTCGCGACAGACCATGTAGCCAAGCCAAACCCAGATCGGTACTCCGACAACTGCACCGATTACTCCTCCGAAAAACACGTACAAAAATAAATCAATTATCGAGCGACTCGGAGGATCACTGTAATGGATCATAATTAAACCAGCCGCCGCTCCACAGACCGTTGTAATGACCATTATGGTCGTCCCGCCGCATACTATTATTAGCCACTGCTTGGTTGGACTCATTACGCCGCAAAGCTATCACCACCAATCACGCCAAAACCTTCTACTAGATGCCAAGCTTTATTTAGGCGAGAAGTTCGGGAAGATTGCCGGTGCTGTCGGCGAAGCGGTTGGTGACACCGGTTTGCTCGAGCATGGTAGCAAACACGTTTGCAAACGGTGTGTCTTCTCCGTATTTGAGGTACTGGCCATGCTTGAAGCCAAGGCCACGTCCACCAGCAAGCACGAGTGGATAATTTTTGTTCGTGTGCGTGGTGCTGTTACTGCAACCATAAATAATGGTGGTTTGATCGAGCAAAGTTGCGTCACTCTCCGGTCCGGCCGGCGTGTTGCACATGCGATCAAGGAAGATAGCGAACTGCTCCGCTAGAAAACGATCCCACTTACCCAGCGGCTCGACACCCTCGGCCTTGTTCCAGTCGTGAGCCAGACCGTGGAGGTGTTTCCCAATACCGAGCAGTTGCGGGAACTTGCCTCCCAAACTGGTGGCGTCTCCCATGCTGGCGATCTGGTAGGTGGCCACGCGGGTGGAGTCGGTCATGAACGCGAGGTGCATCAACTCGTACATGGTGGCCACATACTCAGTCGGCACTTTTGAGTCAGCATCGAGTTTAAGTCGTTCGCGATCGGCGTCGGTTAGGCCTGGCTTGGGGATGTCGATCCACTGCTGGGCGCGGGCAACGCGTTTCTCTACCTGCCGGACGGAGTCGAGGTATTCGTCAAATTTTTGTTGGTCGAACTTGCCCAGGCGACGCCGAAGTTTGCCGGCGTCATCCATGACGAGGTCGAGCAGGCTGCCGCTGCTCTTCAAGCGACGGCGGTGACGACGGGTATCAGGGTCGCCCGCACCGAACAAGCGATCGAAGATCTGCTGTGGCTGGTTAAGCGCGGGGATCGGCCGGCCGTGCAGGTTGTAGGAAAGTGTACTGGATCGGGTGGGCTCGCCCACACCACCGTCAGTCGACATCACGAGCGAGTCGAACCGGGTTTGACCGGCGAAGTGCTCCGCGGCGACCTGATCCATCGACTGGGTGTTGTGCAGGTCGCGGCTCAGCAGATCGCAACCGGTAAGGAATGTGTCTCCGCTGTCGTGCCCACCGATCTTGCGCACTTCCGGATGAGACAGTCCGCCGAGAACGGTCACTTGATCCCGATATGCCTCGAGCGGCTGAAGGCTCTTGTTGAAAGTGAATTCGCGGCCCTCGCCCTTGGGGAACCATCCCCACTCGGCCTTCTCGCTTTTTTCCTCCTGAATGGAAACACCGAAGGGAAAGTACACCGCGGCCAAGCGACGGGGCTCGGCCACCGTTTTGGCCTTGGCCATGGCGTCGAGTGCCGGCAATGCCAGTGCCACTCCGGTGCCACGTAAAAAGGAACGGCGATTAAGCTGCCAGGATTTGGATGCAATACGGCTCATGAGCTGTTATTTAGTGCGGAAAACCTCGCTTTTCACGATAGATTGAACCAAAGTCTGTACTCGCATTTTATCGTCGGCGAAGCGATGGGTCAACGCATCGATGTGTTTTTCGTCGGAAAACTCGAGTGACCGGCCAAGCGCATAGGTCAATAGTTTCACCACGAAAGCGCGAGCAAACTGCTCACGTCGCTCGGTAAGCAGATAATCTTTCAGCGCCTCCATGCCGTCGATCTCGCGGCCGTCCGGCAGCTTGGCCAAGGTCTCGAGAGGCAGCTTGATCAACTTGCCGTCCGGCAGTTTCCGGGTGATCTCGGTGCGCCATTGGCCAAGCGCATCGTACTCCTCCATCGCCAACCCCCAACCATCGATTCCGCGATGACAATCGGAACAAGCTGCGTCGTTGTTGTGTTGCTTCAACTGCTCACGGATGGACAGCTTGGCCAAGCCGGGTTCGGCCGTCTCCAACTCGGGCACGTTTGGCGGGGGGGGATCTGGCGGGTCGTCGAGCAGACGCTCCCGCACGAACACTGCCCGCTTGATGATATGTGAGTCACCACCGGTCGAGGCCCCGAGTAGAATAGCCGACTGCGTCAGCAACCCGCCTCTATTAGCCTTGGCCTTAACCGACTGGCGTTTGGTCGACACCGGCCGGAATGCTCCGCCGTGCACTCCATCAAAACGATAGTGCCGAGCCAGTGTATCATTGAGCATCACAAAGTCGGAACGAATGAAATGCTCCGCGCTGAGGTTTTTCCGAAGAATTTCACCAAAGAACTCGACAGGCTCGCGGCGGATCACTTCGCGCAGATGATCGATTCGCTTGTTGCGGGGGAAGTCGGGGTGCACCTTGGTGTCCACCTCCACACGATTCATGGCGTCGATGTCCAGCCACTGTTCCACATACGAGTCGATGAATCGGCTCGCACGCTCATCGGTTATCATTCGGGTCACCTGTGTCGAGAGGGTTGCCTCGTCGAAAAGCGTACCGGTATCGGCCATCGTCCGTAGTTCGTTGTCCGGCATAGAATTCCAGAGAAAATAAGAGAGGCGGGACGCAAACTCATGGGCGGTGAGTGGCCGGGGTTTACTTGCAGCCGGCTCGAGTAAGTACAGAAAATCCGGCGCGATCAGTGCCATCACTAACGACTCCCGCAGGGTGCTTTCCAGATCGGGAAATTCGGGTCTCAGTTTCCGGTAAAATCCGACATACTGACGTACTTCTTTGCGGCTCACCGGCCGACGCCACGCGCGGGAGAGAAACGACTTCAGCACCTTGCGAATGTAGGCCTTCTCTCGTTTTTCGCGCAGGTGCGACGGAAACAGAATTCGTCGATGTTCCTCTGGCGGCCACTGTTCGAAAAACGGCCCCTCAAACTCCAGCCACTCCACGTGCAATCGCGGATAGCCCATGCCGTGTTCCCAGATTTTTTTCTTTTTACCATCCTCGGCGGTGATCTCCCTCTCTTGCGTTTTGCCACTCTGTGAAAACTCATCGTGTGCGTTAGACAACATCACGACCAGCCCAGGAAACTTGCCCTGTCCCCGGACCGGCAGCGGGAAGTTTTCAATACGTCCAACAAACTCAAACTCCTGTTCGCCAGACTCGTGCAGGTCTAGTTCGGCCAGCGTCTCCATGTCCACCAATGTGTCGGGCCGGTACCCCACGCGCACGCGCAACCTCGGTACAGGCCCTTTTTCCTCGGGTAACTCAACGCGCACGGCAGTCCGAATCCGAAACGTACCTTGCTCAGGGTAATCGTTTTTCATGCGAACGATGAACTGCCGGTGCCGGCCAAGGTCGTTCGCCCCCTGCACACCGTCCGGAAATCCGCCATCCGTGCTTTTTGTGAATCGATGCCGGAACACTTTAGGCTCATCTTCCGTGACGATTATCCGATCCAGCGCAGCTCGGGCTGCTGCCATGTAAAACTCCAGTTGAATGTCGCTCATCTGCAGTGAACTACCGTTATTCAACATGCCGTCTGGCGACACCCCATCAGGCGGGAAGTCCCGTGTGTAATCCAAACTCACCCCGAGTAGATCACTCAATGTGTTGTGGTATTCGTTGTGGTTTAACCGACGCAGTACAACACGGCCGCCCTTGCTTTGGCGCAGCTTGCCAGCGAGCTCGATCGTGGGGTTGAGCCAGTCGAGAATCACCCGGCGCTCATCCGCAGTCAGCTTGGTCTCGTTCTCTGGCGGCATCTCGCCAAGGTTAATCACTGTACGAACCTCATGCCACCGCTCCGCCGACCTTGCGTCTTCAAGTAGGTTGGTAGAAAGAGTGTCGAGTCGCAGCTTTCCCTTCTGCTTTTCAGCCCCGTGACAACGGTAACAGAGCTTGGCTAGGACTGGTTTTACCTCACGCTCAAAGTCCGGCAACTCCGCCGCTTGGCCAAGCACGGGGAGACACCACGGAATACAAAGAACACATGGAAGGAAAACTCTACGAGCAAGCGTCGTGAAAAAATCAAACTTCATCTTCGACTTGTCTCTTCGTGGCTAACAATCTTCAGCCGTAGAATCTCCGAACGTGAATACAGCCGATCTGGATTTGTGAGTTCGGTCATGTATCTGCCACAAAGCTAGTTCAGCAGTCGAACACCGGCAACGCCGAAAAGCGGCTGGTTTTGGGTTGGTAATTATAAGAAGTCCGTTCGGGCTTACCTTCACTGTCAAAAGAGGAAAGACCTATGTGGTCGAAGTAACGCAGGACTTTAAGCAGTGGGGTGAATTGGAGACAATCAAGGGAAGATGCAAGCCATTCGGAATGCGGGCTGCGGTTCATCGGCGTGCAGGCGGTGGAATGCGGTGCCGCCAAGTAACAGGGCGGCGATCGTTGTGGTTAGGATTGCTTTTCGTAATAAGATGTTTTGCATTTTCTCGCGGGTCTCCTCTTGGTTTTGTCCGGACGGACTCGCGAAGAATCAGCGCTCAGCCTTGGCATAGACATCGAGCTGATGGATCGACCAGTACTTGCCATCCGCCAGCCCAATCTGGTTGATGCGGACAAAACGCGTCTTCGTTGCCGGGAGCAGGATGTCGGTGACGGGTGAATTTCCTTTCTGAGGACTGACCACCTGCTTCCATTGCTCGCCATCATCGGAAACTTCCAGCGTGTAGCGGCGCGGATAATCGGCGGGTGAACCCTCGCAGCGCAACGTGATCCCGGTGAGTTCGCGAGACTCCTTCATATCAAAGGAGAACCACATGCCCTTCCGCTGCGCACGACCAGTGTCCCATCGGGTTCTCGGATTGTTGTCGATGGCCTGATCGCATCCTTTGCTCCGGTGGCTGGCGGTCAGCTCCCACTTTGCCATCTCGGCTGCAGGAATCGGAGCCATGGCCAGGATCTCTGATGACAGGAACATTTCCTTGCGATCGGCGATGGCTGCACGAACCGTTGCGACGTCATCCTTACTGACGGACTCGCCCTTGTTTCCCCATGCACTGCTAACATAGGTCAGCACCGAGGCCAGCCATTCATCATCATAGGATTCGAGCGGCAACATTGGGCCAGGATACGACTTGCCATCCAGCTCGCCATGCATCCCTTTGAGCAGGATCTTGATGGGGATGGTTTTCCGTCCGAGAACGCGAGGCGAACCCACGAGTGGGGCTCCGAGCATTACTCCATCCAAACCGGGAGCGGAAGTGCCTTTGCCGTTCGCTCCGTGGCAGGCAACGCAAACGGTCTGGAAATTCACCTCACCCTGGGCCGCGAATTTGCTCTTCTCCTGACGACGTTTGGCATCGACCAACCGGGCATGCCCGATCTCGGTGATGCGGCTCATTGCTTCGCTACCGGGATGGCCCGCATTGGCTGCCTCCACCAATTCATCGCCGCCTTCGACTCCCGTGTAGGCCATCGACAACACGACTTGAATCGCGACATCGATGTCGGCATCAGAGGCAAGCGGTTTGATTGCAGCGAGCAATGCTGTATTCCTCTTCAGCAGTTCGGGCTCGCAAAGTCGTATCACCGCCGCACGGACACGGGCATCTGGGTCTCGCATTTTTTTCACGATCAGATCTGTATCGAAAACTCCGAGTCCCTCCAGCGTCCACAACGCATGTAGCCTGCCTAACGGGCTCCCGCCACTCTCGGCCAGGCTTTTGAGCGCAGGAACAGCACCCCTATCCTGACGCACGACGATCAACTTCTGAGCCATGTCCCGCCACCAGCCATTCGGGTGAGAAAGCGTGTCGACCAGTTCTGAGGTCGGTGCCTTGAGCATCTGTGGTTTCTTTCGGCGCTCGGTTGATTCATGGACGATGCGATAGATCCGTCCGCGCTGAATGTTCTTATCCAGCCCGTAGTTTTCGACCACCGGCCGAAGGTACGAACCGGGGCGCACCCAGTTGCCCTCCTGAATGATCCCGCGGTACATGTCACAAAGGTAAAGGCACCCGTCCGGCCCCGTCTTGGCATTGACGGGCCGAAAGTTGGCATCGCGGCTGCGCAGGAATTCTGTGCCTGGGGTGGCATTGTGCACTACCAATTTACCATTCTCATTCACAACCTTTGCACGACGCACTAGTCGCCCGACCGGTTCTGGAATGATGTAGTCGCCGTAGAAATCTTCGGGCAGGCGATCGCCACGAAAAATGTGCTGACCTGCGCAGCCGGTGAAATTATTGAGCGTCAGACTGTCGGCACGGAATCGTCCCTTGCCACCCTGCACGTCGGGAATCTGTACTAGCGGGAACACTTCGCGAAAACCATTCACCTGCTCACCGGGGAGAGAAATTTTGCCGTAGACGAGCGGTCGTTGAAAATGCATTGCCGGGTTCTCCCCACCGGCCGTGCAGAAAAAATTGCGCCCGACGTCATCATGCGTCACGCCCCATTGACCAGAGCCACCGGGAATGTCTTCAGCGATCACCTTGTCCCCTGCCCAGCGGTAACGCTTGGCGGTGTAGGTCACATACATCCAGTTGTCGATGTTCCACTCGAGCCCACTGGGCTGGTGCTCAAGGTTGCCCCCGCGCTTGCCCCCTTCGTAAACCAGTTTCTTCTCATCGGCGATGCCATCGCCGTCCGTGTCTCGATAGCTGTGCAGGTCAAAGGTATCCGTTTCACGAATCAATACCCGATCATCGATCGGCTGGATCATTCGCGGCAGCTTCAACCCATCCACGAACACCGAGCGTTTGTCCATGCGGCCGTCGTCATCGGTATCCTCAAGGAGCACAACACGACAGATCGGGTCGTGTTGGTTCTTGCCATCGATTTCCTGCATGTAGGTGTTCAACTCCGCCACGTAGAGTTTTCCATCGCCATCGAATGCAATTGCTGCTGGTTCCTGCACCATCGGTTCAGCGGCCACAAGCTCGACGCGATAGCCCTCCTGGAGCTCCATCATCGCCATACTTGCTTCCGGCGAATAGGTGCGGGCTTTAGTATCATAGAGCTTCTGATCGAAGGGTTCTGCAAGAAGCACATTGCCTGAAAGCACGGCTGCGATTGTTGTGAGTAGGAGGTGTGATTTCATAGTGGGGGAACTGTTACCCCAACTAGGTTAGGTTTCAAGCGGTATTAAATGTTGTAGAGGATTCACTGATCTTCAAACGAACCAATCAGACAAAGTGGGGGTAATCGGTGTACCTCCAAGCTTTACTCAGTTAGCGATTAAAGCTATCTCGGTGGTTCTGATTCCGCACGATGAGATTTGGTGGGTTCCGTTTTCAGAGGTCAAAGGAAGGCATTCGGTCTGCACCAATATCGAGCGGGACGGGCTGGCTGATTATCGCGATGCCACCGACGGCCTCAAAAAAGTGGCACCAGAAGTGGCACCAACAATTTGATTGCTCAAAAAACCCCACGAACATTGCCTGAAGTGAACCCCGAGTTTGTCTTCCTGCCCTGAAACGAGCCAATTAAAAGCAGGCCATATTTTACCAGTTTCCCATGTAATGCGCTAGCG
>JAKUOU010000121.1 GCA_022451065.1 Pedosphaera sp.
GCGTGAGGTAGCCTGCCAGTGGCTTGGGCGCGGCGCGCAGCAGCTCGGCGGCCAGGCGATCGGCATTGTGGATCCAGAGCGGCGTGAACAGCGTCGTGACCAGCGCCACACCGACGACGATTGGATAGAGGCTCGGGTCGGTGACCCCCAGCGTCAGGCCTAGCGTGGCGATGACAAAGGAGAACTCGCCGATCTGCGACAGGCCGGTACCGACCCGAACGGCGGTGCGGAAATCGTGCCCGGCCACCACGGTGCCGAATGTGTTGCCGACGATCTGGCCGATCATCACTACCAGCGAAATGCCGACAATGGGCACGATGTGCTGCCACAACAGCTCCGGGTCCACCAACAGGCCGATCGCCACGAAAAACACTGCCGTGAACAGGTCGCGCACCGGCTCGACCAGTGACTCGATCCGCCGGCTCTGCGCTGACTCCGCCATGACTGCTCCGACGAGAAACGCCCCCAGCGCCACGCTGAAACCGAGCTTGTCCGCGATCAGTGCCGTGCCAAAACAAAGCCCGAGCACGGCAACGAGTAGCCGCTCGTTGCTCTCGAACCGGGCGACGAAATTGAGCAGGCGCGGTACCACCAGCAGACCGATGACCAACACGGTCACGAGAAACACCAGCAGTTTGCCGGTGGAGGCGGCCATCGATTGCAGGCCAAGATTGCCAGTGGACGCGATCCCCGTGAGCAGCACGATCATCACCACTCCAAGGAGATCCTCCACAATCAGGATGCCGTAGATCAAACCAGCGAACGGCTTGCGGTCGCGCTTCATCTCTCTTAACACCTTCACGATCACTGATGTGGAGGCGATAGAAATGATCGCGCCAAGGAACAGGCTGCTCACCGAGCTCCAGCCCATCAATTGACCGACTTGGTAGCCAACGAACACCATTAGCAGGATCGCCAGCGGCGCGGCGACCAGCGCGGTGGCGGCGACGCGACGTAGCTTTCGAAGATTGAACTCGAGGCCAAGCGAGAACATGAGGAACACCATCCCCAACTTAGCCAGGTCTCTGATCGTGTCGTCCTCGGATACCAAGGCGAACAGATGCGGGCCGATCAGAATGCCGGCGGCAATGTAGCCCAGCACCACCGGCTGCTTGAGGCGCTGAAACAGCACCGTCACGATGCCGGCGGCAATCATGACCACGGCCAGGTTCTGCAAAAAACTCACCTCATGCATGACACGATCTGCTCTAACCATGCCCGAGCCCCCGCGCTTGGCCAAGCGTCGGGTTGGGCAGGGAACCAGCAGGTCGCTGTTGATGAGCGTGAAAAAGAAAGACTGATTGACAACAACTATTTAATTAGTTAAATTTTCTCCTCACCCAATCTTATGCAAATGAAAAAACTAGCATCGCTATTCGTATTCGTCGGACTGACCATCAGCGTCAGTGCCCAAGATCAACCCACGAACCTCAAGGAAGCCGTGGACATGGCTGAGTCCAATTGGCTGTTTGGAGACTGGCAAAGGGAGGGGTCGGACGGGACTCCAAGGCTGTTATCGTACAAATGGGCCCTTAAAGACGCTGCGATATCGGTTCATTCGACTGGAGGGAACATGGAGTCCCACGGAGTCATAGGGTTTGACGCAAAGATCGGCAAAGTTGTTGGCAAGTCCTTTAGCAAGACAGGATACAGTGATACCGAATGGTCGTTTGTAGATGGCAAACTTATTGAAAAAATAACACTGAACGGGGTGCAGAATGGCGAGCCTCGTCAATTTAGCTTTGCTCGTGCTGTCCGGCGTATCGATGGAAACAACATGGAAGTTACTTTTCATCAAGTTAGCGACACGGGAGAGGTGGGAGAAGCGGTTCAGCGGGATGGGGTGAATATGACCCAAGATTGGAAACGTAAAAAATAGTCTTTTAATCAGTATTCTTTTTGAAAAAGGCTTGGGCGTTTGGATAAGGTGCCCAAGCCTTTTGCTTTTCCGGAAAACCAGTTGCTTTGCGCTTGGCTTGGCCAAGTCGGGTGTTCAATCTCCGGCGCATGAATTCTTTGTTTTCCTCTCTGCGGAAGCGGGCGCTTTGGTTTGTAGGGGTGCTTGGCCTGACTGCGAGTGCAATTTGGGCGGATGACAAGATCAACGTGCTGGTTTGGGATGAGCAGCAACCGGTGCCGAAGAAGGTTTATGCGAATTTTCCTGGCAACTACATCGCCGATCACCTGAAGAAAAATCCTAGGCTCAATGTCGCCTCGGCGAACATCAATCAGCCGGAACAAGGTCTATCCACCAAGGCGCTCGATGAGTTGGATGTGCTGATTTACTGGGGGCATGTGCGGCATCGCGACATTAGTGAGGCCAAGTCGCAGGAGATTGTCGACCGAGTGAAGGCCGGCAAGCTGGGCTTCGTGGTGCTGCACTCGGCGCACTGGTCGGTGCCGTTCATGGTGGCGATGCAGGAGGTGGCTGCGGAGGATGCGCTTGAGCAGTTGCCGGAGAATCTGCGCGCCCAGGTGGATGTGCGTTACAAGGGTGATCTCGGATGGAACATGCCCAAGCCGGACGCCCGACCACGTCAATTGCACCAGTTCCGTCGAAACGACGACGGCCAGATCCAGTTGCTGGTGGAGCGCCCAAATTGTGTATTTCCTCGCTGCTGCACGCCGGTCCAGCCAAGCCAGATTCGTATCATCAACAAAACACACCCAATCACCAAGGGCATCCCTGCGACGTTCACCATTCCGGAAACGGAGATGTACGATGAGCCGTTCCATGTGCCGACCCCTGACGAAGTTATCCTCGACGAAACCTGGAGAGGCGGCGAGTACTTCCGCACTGGTGCGCTATGGAATCTTGGCCAAGGGACTGTGTTTTATTTCCGCCCAGGCGATCAGCAGTACGCTGTCTACAAAGTTGAACCGGTTCTGAAGATTCTTGAAAACGCCGCTATCTGGCTTGGCTCCAAGGCGGATAAATGATTATCCATTTGGCCAAGCGGGTTGTTACTTAAGGGGCGGGGGGGCGCTGAGTTTGCGGTAGAGCCAGGCCTCCAGCGGGCGCAGCGGGGCCAGCCACTTGTAGATGGGTGAGTAGTAGAGGCGCAGCCGGATCACCGACATTAGCATCACTAGAGAGGTGCGGCCCATCTCTACTTTCGAGCCGACTTGGTCAGTCCACTCGGTTGGCACTTCACGCACGGTGTAACCAGAACGCTTGAGGGCGTAGAGCAGGTTGATGTCGAATGCCATGTCGGCGACGGTGAGCTGGCCGTGGATCGCCTCGACCGCCTCGCGGTGCATCACCTTGGCGCCGCATTGGGTGTCGCGGATGTTCATCCAGAAAAAAGCCTGGACGATCGCATGGAACACCCGGCTGACGAATTGTCGCCGGAAGGTTTGCTCCTGTCGCAGCACCGATCCGGCCATCCAGCGGGAGCCGATCACGCAGTCGACATCGGCGCATTCGGTGACGAGGTCGTCGAATGCGGCGGGAGGGGTTGCGCCGTCGGCATCGACGTAGCCGACGAGGTCGGCCTTTGGCGCGAGCTTGAGCCCCTCAATCAAAGCACCGCCCTTGCCGATCGGCTCGGGGATGTTGACGTAGCTGATTTCAGGGTGCTGTCCCGAGGCGCGTTCGACAACGCCGAGCGTGTCATCGGTGCAGCCATTGAGCACGACGACCAGGTGGAAGTTGTCCGGATGATGCTCCCGAAAATAGAGCGCGTAAGTCTCGAGTACCGGGCCGATGCGTGATTCCTCGTTGTAGGCGGGGATCAGCAGCAGGATGCTGGGGGAGGCGCCGGTCACGGAAACGGTCTACACAACGAGGGCCGTTTTGGCAATGCTCACCAGACGGTGAACGCGCCGTCTTGTCCCCAAAGTTGTGAACCGCGGTACGGCTGCATTTGGTCTATGTCCTTCCAGCGTACCGAGCCGTCGAGCAAGCCCACATTGCCGCCGTCGGCGCCAATGTCTTTCGAGGAAGCCCCCTCGGCGCCGGGATTCGAATAGTCGCGTTCGCCAGTGTCGTCGGTGTTGTAGTCAAACAGCATCGGGCCGCGTGGGCCGTGTGGCGCGAGTGAGTGCATGTAGCCGGGCGACCAGGTGTTGAGGTCGGTGACGAGCGGCAGGCTGGGGTTGTCGGAGAGGGTTTGCGGGGAGATCCAGCCTTGGAATTCTCCCATCGCCGGCCACGGCGTCTGGTAGTGTCCGCCAAGGTAGTTGTAGCCAATGACATAGCCCCAGCCCTCGAAGAGCCATCCCCTAGGGTTGCCGAACGGCTTTCCGAGGTTGGAACATTCGTAGATGTGGAACGGCGCGTACTTGAGCAGCGCGGCGCGAATGGGTGAGGAAATTAGCGGCGTGTGGTCATCTTTAGGATCCTGCGCATCCGAGAGGCCGCTAGGCAGCTTTTCCTCGTTGTCACCACCGTACATGTGGGCCACTTGAAGGAACTGGCGGATATTGTTTTTGCAGTTCGTCCGTCGCGCGCGCTCCTTGGCGCTGGCCAGGCTGGGCAATAGCAACGCCGCGAGGATGGCGATAATCGCGATCACCACCAGCAGCTCGATCAACGTGAAACCATGGCGCTTGACAGGGCTCATTCGCTGCGGAGACGGAAGAACTGCTGTGCAGCGCTCGGCCTGACGCGGACGACGTAACGGTCACCCTCCTTGGCCGTGCCGCCGCCGATTTCCCCCCAATCAGCCACTTGGCCAAGCGCATCGGTGGACTCAAGGATGAAGTTGCCTTTGGCCGGCCAGGAAAACTCAAGCCGGCTGCCGGCGAAGTTGACAGCCAACGGCTGTGGCTCGACTACCATCTCGCTCATTTGCAGCTTGTAAAGCGTGCCGCGGGAGTTGCGGGCATAAACGCTCCGGTTGGCCAATACCGGCGGGGTCCAGCAGGTGCCGCTGAGAACCTTGGATCGGGCTAACTGCTTAAAACGTGCCGGCGACGCCTCGGCGATGTAAAGGTAACCGGTACGGCTGAGTATGATCAGCTTGCCGTCGGCAGCAGTGATCGAGGCGCACGGGACGCTGCTTTTGGTCCACTCGGTCTCGCCGGTCTTCATGTTGATGCAGCGGACGGTATTGCCGCGCTCTATGCGGCCGTCGGCTCCGTAGAAGTAGTCGCCAATCACCACACCGGCGTTGAAGTGAATGCGCATGTTGCGGTTCTTCCATTTGGAACGTGTGCTAGTGCCTCTCAACTCGATCAACTCGCCGTCGCGGGAGTTGGAGGTGAGGAAAATCTTGCCATCATACAAGACTGGGTCTGCGGCATTTACCGATGCACTGGTTTTAAAAGGCTTGGACCAAAGCTGCTTACCTGTGGCGGCATTAACGCCGTAGGCACTGCTGCTGCCAAACATGATGAATGCCTCGGTGCCACGATGGTCGTAGGGAACGGGAGTCGCGTAGCCTGATGAGCCGGTGCCGGTTTTCCACTTGAGGCTGCCGGTTTTCTTGTTGAGCGCAATCCCGCGCGAGCCGACATTGTAAACAACCTTGTCTCCATGGATCAGCGGCGAGGAGGCAAAACCCCAGGTAGGTGTCGAAACACGGTAGAGTTTTTTCAAATCCTTGTTCCACACCTCATCTCCGGTGGCTGCTTCAAGACAAAACGCTTTTCCGGTCTTGCTGAGGGTGTAAACGTATTGGCCATCGATGATGGGAGTCGCGTTGGGCCCGCCATCGTATTGTCTGGGGCTTAATGCCTCAGAATAGGAATGTCGCCACAGGATATCACCAGTGGCTTCCTCCAGGGCATAAACCGTGTCGCGATTGGACTTGTTTCCCATGGTGAACACCCGTCCGTCCGCCACAGAGACCGCGGCAAAGCCGGTGCCGACCGAGGCGGTCCAAAGTCGCTTGGGGCCGCTCGAGCCCCATTTCTCGAACCAGTCCGTTTCCTGGGAGATACCGTTGTGGTCCGGGCCACGCCAGTTGGGCCAATCAGCTGCCTGGCCAAGCGAGACAGCCGAAACGATCAATGCTGCTGCGATAATTGTTTTTTTCATGTTCGACTTAATTTAGTGCGACAAATATAGGCCAAAAGTCCACTGCGTCAATGGAATAAAATTAACGGTGACGGGAGAAAGAGCAATCCCAATGCCACCCATTGATTACGTAGGAATCTCACGAAAAGTTACTATCCAACTGTCTCGCGTGCGTGGTTCTTATCTCAAAAGTGTTAAAACCACACAAAAAATGCTTGACAAATTATGGGGCTGGACGATTACTCGCCGCAGTTCGCACGGTGTCTGATGCGAGTGCTGTCGTGGATGTCCACATTTGCTGACATCGCATTAATCTGACAATTCACCGGAAAGCTTGAAGGTTTCCCCAACCTTGGCGATTCGGAACGAAATTTGGCCGGTCAAGCTTAGGCTTGGCCGGCTCTTTTTTTACGGATCCGCCTTTTTGATTTCTTGTCCGCCATCCGCCGTTATGTGAGGCTGCTTGGCCCTATGCAATTACCCTGGACCGGACCAATCCCTTTGGCCAGGCTGGCCCTGATCCCCATTGTCTCTTTGGGCTTGGCTAAGTCCGCTCTGGGTAAGCCTGCCGAGGTTGCCAGGCCGAACATCATTTTCATCCTCGCCGACGACTTGGGCTACTCGGAGCTGGGCAGCTACGGTCAGAAGAAAATCAAGACGCCCAACCTCGACCGCTTGGCCGGGCAGGGCATGCGCTTCACGCGTAACTACTCCGGCAACGCCGTCTGCGCGCCATCGCGCTGCGTGTTCATGACCGGCAAGCACCCCGGGCACGCCTTTGTCCGCAACAATGGTGAAGTGAAACCGGAAGGCCAACGGCCCATCCCCAAGGCGGAGCAGACCATCGCAGAGTTGCTGCGCAGTCATGGCTACGGCACCGGCGCATTCGGCAAATGGGGTCTGGGATTTCCCGGCTCGGAAGGCGACCCGGTACATCAGGGGTTCGATCGTTTTTTCGGCTACAACTGCCAGCGCCACGCGCACAGCTATTATCCGAATTATCTCTGGAGCAATCTCAAGCGCATCCCGCTGAACAACGAGCCGCCGGTGCCGGGCCACGCGTCGTTGCCAAGGGATGCCGACCCTGCCGATCCGCGCAGCTACGACATTTTCAAGGGGCAGGATTATGCGCCGGACCGCATCAATGAGCAGGCGCTTGCATTTCTGCATAAAAACAGGAATAGGCCGTTCTTTCTCTACTACCCGACCGTTATCCCGCACGTCGCGCTGCACGTGCCGGACGAGGAACTCGAACCGTACCTCGCGCAGAAATGGGACGACCCGCCGTTCACCCGGGCCAAGGGCTACGGCTACACACCGCACTTCACCCCGCGCGCCGCGTACGCCGCGATGATCTCGCGGATGGACCGCTACATCGGCCGCGTGCTCGACCTCGTCAACGAACTTGGACTCACCGAGAACACGATCGTCATATTCACGTCCGACAACGGCACAACACACTTGAAGGCCGAGGTGGACTACGACTTCTTCGATAGCGTCAAGCCGTTGCGCGGACTCAAAGGTTCGCTGTACGAGGGTGGCGTGCGAGTGCCGCTCATCGTTCGTTGGCCGGGCAAAATAAAGGCAGGCAGCACCTCCGATGTCGTGACCGGCTTTGAGGACTGGATGCCGACGCTGCTCGACCTGATCGGCGAAAAAGCCAGCACTCCAGGCGACACAGATGGCGTTAGCATCGCGAACGCGTTGCTCGGTAAAAAGCAGCAGCCGCGCAAGTTTCTCTACCGTGAATTCTCTGGCTATGGAGGCCAGCAGGCCGTTTGGGCCGGACACTGGAAAGCCGTCCGGCAAAACATCCTCCGCAAAAACAACAAAACCCCTCTCAAGATCGAGTTGTATGACCTGAAGGCCGACATCAGCGAATCGAACGACGTCGCTGCCGATAACTCTAAAATCGTGGCGCAACTGAAAAAACTCATGA
>JAKUOU010000122.1 GCA_022451065.1 Pedosphaera sp.
TGTATTTCTGGGACGTGAATACCAACAGACGTCGGCTGATGGTCGGCTCTCGGTCGAGCTGCTGGCTCTCGCTAATCTCCGGCAACGGCATGATCCTCTCACCGACCGCCAGCTCCGGATGCCGCTGCCGTTATCCTATCCAAACCTCCATCGGGTTCACGAGACGATGACCCGGCGTAAAACACAACGGCTGCTTGGCTTAGCGATCGTGATCGCCTGGCCAAGCGCTTGGCCAAGCGCCGCCGACTGGCCATCGTACCGGCACGACAACCAGCGCAGCGCCATCACCGCCGAGACGCTCAAGCTGCCGTTGACCAAACGCTGGCAGATGATCCCGGCGCAGCCACCCTCCCCCGCCTGGGCCAAGCCGGCCAAGTTCGATTTTTACGTATCGCCGCAGTCTCGCAAGCCACTCGTGCATCGCATGGCTTATGACCATGCGTACCATGCCACCGCAGCTGGAAACCGAGTTTATTACGGCTCCTCCGCCGAGCACACGGTGCACTGTCTTGATGGCTACAGCGGGAAGGAGAAGTGGGTGTTTTTCACCGATGGCCCGGTAAGGTTTGCACCGTCTATCCATGACGGCCGCGTGTACGCCGGGTCGGACGACGGCACGGCGTACTGCCTTGACGCCGGCACCGGCAGGTTGATCTGGTCACACACCGCCGCCAGTGAAAAAAACAAACTCGTGCCCAACGACGGTCGACTGGTCTCGCCGTGGAGCGTGCGTAGCTCGATCGCGGTGGATGCCGGCACAGCCTACTTCACCTCTGGCTTCTTTCCTCACGAGGGCGTCTATATGAGCGCCGTTGATGCCCACACCGGCGAGGCCACTCAAAGCCGCCACTGGAAACAACATCACCTCAATAAAGGCTCGTTTCAGGGCTACATGCTCCTGTCGAACTCCCGCATTTACATGCCGGGCGGCCGCAGCACGCCGTTTTACTTTGACCGACTCACCGGCAGACAGCTGGGGCATTTCGCCAAGGGAAGTGGCATGGGTTCGTTCGCACTGCTCGCTGACAACCGCATCGTCCACGGCCCCGCCGATCGAAGTGGTGGCGTGCTCACCGAGGCCAGCCTGTCCGGCGACAAGGTGGCCTCACACACAGAAGCACTGGACATGATCATCGATTCCAGTGCGATTTTCATGCTCACCGCAAACAAGGTGACCGCGATGACCCGCAGCAACCGGCGAGAGATTTGGAATCAGTCCGTCGAGGCGGGCAATGCGCTGGCCC
The DNA here is from genome assembly GCA_022451065.1 of Pedosphaera sp. GTDB lineage: Bacteria > Verrucomicrobiota > Verrucomicrobiia > Limisphaerales > UBA1096 > UBA1096. The sequence goes on from JAKUOU010000122.1 coordinate 1,245, forward strand.
TGGCAGGCAAAACACTCTTGGTCGGTAGCCACGACAAGGTAACAGCCCTCAATGCCACCAACGGACGGGCGCTTTGGAGTGGCACAGTACCTGGCCGGGCGCTGGGCCTTGCCGTGGCCAACGGAGCACTGCTGGTCAGCACCGACACCGGCGCCATCGTCAGCTTCGGTCAAGCGTCCGACCAGCCCAGCGCGTGGATTCTTTATTAGGATGGGAGACATCAAGGCGATCACATTTGACCTTTGGGACACGCTTGTCATTGACGACTCGGATGAAGCCAAGCGGGCGGAGCAAGGCCTGCGTTCGAAATTTGACGAGCGACGGCATCTGCTTTGGGAGGCGCTGAACACCACCGAACCGATTGAGCTGGAGACAGTCCGCCTCGCCTACAACGTCGGTGACGCAGCATTCAACAAGGTCTGGAAAGAACAGCACATCACATGGCACATCGCCGAGCGACTGCGCGTTATTCTCAATGGGCTTGGTCGCGAATTGCCAGACGAAATATTCAATGCAGTCGTTCGGGCGCACGAGGAAATGGAGGTCGATATTCCGCCGGATGCCATGCCGGACGCGGTGCCGGTGCTCGAGCGCTTAGCCAGACGCTACAAACTTTGCATCGTCTCGGACGCCATCGTGTCACCCGGGAGCTGCCTGCGGCGACTGTTGGAGAATCACGGCTTAGCCAAGTTCTTCAACGGATTTGCCTTCTCCGACGAAGTCGGCCACAGCAAGCCGCACCGCTCGATGTTCGAGTCGGCGGCAGGACAGCTCGGGGTCGAGATCAGCGAAATGCTGCACATCGGCGATCGCGACCACAATGATGTCAAGGGACCGCAGCAGCTTGGAATGAAGGCGATTCTGTTTACCGCCTCGCGAGACGTGGACAAGACGAACACCTCCGCCGATGCCATCTGCGAGTCGTTCGACAAACTGGAAGCAGCAATTGACCGGCTCAACGCCTGAACCTAATGCCAGGCCTAGCGGCGCATGCCTGGCAGAACGAGGTGGTTTATCCAGTTTCGAACCTCGACCGTGCGTAGCGATTCATCCATGACGTCGGGATTGAGGCCCAGCGCCGAGGCGATGTCAGCCCGTGATGGGTCGACGTAAAGTGCCTCCAACTGGTCGATGTGCGCCAAACCGGCGGCTTTGTCCGCGAAAAGTTTCAGTTTTACCAATTTCTCCAAACGACAAAACATCAGCCGCGCCATTTCATGCAGGTTGTACTCGGGATGATATTGCAAACCCCAAAACTCGGTGCCTCCCTGTTTCACGCCGACCGACTGCACGCGGGTAAAGTCGTTACCAGCGAGTCTGACCGCGCCGTCGGGCAGCACGGTGACCTCGTCGTCGTGGCTGGTGAAGGCATCGAACACCCCCGGTTTGCCCTCGTACAGCGGATGCTCCCGGCCCTCGTGGCTCAGCGTGATGGCCCGGGCGATGCCCATCTCGCGTCCCTTCGGATTGAGCGCCACCTGACCGCCTGCTGCAACGACGGCAATTTGCGCCGCCCAACAACTCCCGAACGCCGGCACGCCCTGGCGGAAACACTCACGGGCGAATTCGATCTGTAGCGCCACATCCGGTTCGCCGGAGAACACACAGGAGCTGCAACCGGTCCAAGCTATGCCATCGTAATCACGGATCGCCGTGCCGACCGGCAGACTCGCGCCCGGGTCGGCAGGAAAAATGACATCGCACTCCGTCCCGGCTGGACCGCAATGATCGAGCATACCGGTGTACAGGTCGGCGGCGAGGCTGGCGCCGCCGGTCTGCAACTGTTGGCGGGCGTCTTTCGTGTAGCCATCGATGATCAAAAACCTGGGAGCCGTCGTATTTGTCATGTGATCTTCTCAGAAACAAATACCCAATTCATCGATCACCTCCGAAATACGGCCGACCAACCCGGTCATGTCCTCCGGTTGAACATCGCCAATACTGCCAATGCGAAAGCATTTCGCGTGTGACACCTTGCCGGGATAAATGACAAAGCCGCGAGACTTGAGCGCGTCGTAGAATTTTTGAAACTCAAACTCCGCGTCGTCGGGATAGTAAAATGACGTGATGATCGGCGACTGCAAATCGTCCCCGAGCAGTGTGCGGAACCCAAGCGCCCGCATGCCCTTCACCATCGTTTTTTGGTTGGCAACGTAGCGGGTGTGACGGGCCTCAATGCCGCCCTCGTCCTTGAGTTCGTCGAGCGCCCTGGCAAAGGCACTCACGACATGGGTTGGCGAGGTGAACCGCCACTTGCCGCCATTGGTCTCCATTTCCCGCCATTGGTCAAACAGGTCGAGACTGTGGGAGCGCGACCAACCCTCGGTCGCTTCGAGCATGGCGCGATCGGCCACGACAAAACCGAAGCCGGGCACACCCTGGATGCACTTGTTCGCAGAGGAAATCAGGTAGTGCGCCCCGGTCAATTCCATGCTCATCGGGATGCCGCCGAACGATGACATCGCGTCAAGAATGAACACCCGGCCGAGACGGCGAACGATCTCACCAACCGCCTCCACCGGATTGAGCATGCCGGTGGTGGTCTCACAATGTACCATGGCGACATGCGTGATCGCCGGGTCATCGGCCAGCATTTGTTCCACTTGGCCAAGGTCGGTGGGCTCAATCTCCGCCTGACCAAGCTCGACCGTGTCGACCTTAAGCATCCGCGCGATGGTCGTAATGCGTGCCCCGTAGGCGCCATTGTTTAGTACAAGTAATTTTCCATCGGACGGGATGACCGAGCCAACCACCGACTCGACAGTAAACGTACCACTCCCGGGCATGAGCACAGCAGTGTGGGTGTCTGGGTTGGCGGCGTCACTAGTCGCGAGTTCGACCAGGCGCGTGCGAATGGACTGCACAATGCCGTTGTAGTCCACATCCCACGTGGAGTACTCCTGCATCATCGATTCCCGGACGGTCCGAGTCGTAGTCAACGGGCCGGGAGTCAGCAGGAGATACTGCGTGTCACGTTCGTTTACCACGGCAGGGAATACGTCTTGATGGTAGACATGAACTTCATTGCCTCGATGACGCCCTCCTTGATACCAAGGCCGGAATCCTTTACACCGCCAAACGGCGACGATTCCATCCGGAAGCCCGGCACCTGATTGACGTTAACCGCCCCGGTTTTCAATTCCTTGATCACTCGGATGGCGGCCGCCATATCGTTGGTAACGACCCCGGAGGAGAGGCCGAAATCTGAGTCGTTGGCCAAGGCGATGGCATCGTCGAGGTCGCGCACCGGCATGATGGGTGCAAGGGGCCCAAATGATTCCTCGCAAACCATCTCGGCGTCGCGCGGTACGTTGGCAATGATGGTCGGTTCAAGCTGTGCGCCGCTGCGTTTGCCGCCAAGCAGCACCTCAGCCCCTGCAGAGACAGCCTTAGCCACCCGCTCCTCAAGCTCGATGGCAGCCGGTTCGTCGATGACGGTGCCAATGAAAGTCGCTTCGTCAGCAGGATCGCCGACGACGAATTCACCGGCCTTGGCCACGAACTTGGCCGTGAACTCATCGAGCACCGGCTCCTCGACGACGATGCGTTTGACGGCAGTGCAACGTTGGCCCGAGTTGCGGAATGACCCCTCTGTGGCCAGTGTCGCGGCCAGGTCGAGATCGGCATCCCTGAGCACGATAAGCGGCGCGTTGCCTCCCAACTCAAGGCAAAGTTTCTTGTAGCCGGCGATTGTAGTGAGGTGTTTACCCGGCCCGGTGCCGCCGGTAAAGGTGACCAGATCGACACGCGGATCGCGCACAAGCGCCTCGGTGATCGTTTTACGGTCACCGACAAACGTGCTGAGCATCGCCGATGGCAGGCCGGCCTCATACAGCAACTCGGTGAGGCGGATTGCAGTCAACGGCGTCTTGCTGGACGGCTTGAGCAGTACCGGCACACCGGCAGCGATCGCCGGAGCCAGCTTGTGAGCCACCTGGTTCAGCGGATGGTTGAACGGCGTAATCGCAGCAACCAGGCGAAGTGGCTCGCGCATGGTGAAGATTTTTCGCGCCTGGCCGTTCTTGGCGGCATCACACGAGAAAATATTTTCATCATCGCGCAGTGCCTCGGCGGCGGCGAACTTGAACACCTCCTGCGCACGTCCGACCTCGTAACGGGTCTCGCGCATGCACAGACCGGCCTCGAGCCGGATTAGGTTCGCGAACTCGTCGGCACGCCCGGCCAGCAGGTCGCGGGCGCTCATGAGAATTTCGTAACGTTCATTCTTGGTCGGCGGCTGCGCCTGGCCAAGCGCAGCCTGAATGGCCTGCTCGAGCTGCTCGGGTGTGATGCGCGGCAGCGTGCCGGTCAGCGAGCCGTCCCACGGATAGCGCACCTCAAGCTTGTCGTCGGTCTGCACCGGCTCGCCGGCGATATAGCCTGGCCAGGTCAGTGGCAATTGCTGGGTGATGTCAGTGGACTGGGTCATTGCTGGATTCCGTTGCAGGCGAAGTCAAAAATGTCAAAGTTGCGCGGATCGCCCTTGGCCAAGCCGGCGTACTTCGCGTTGAGCGGCTCGGAGATAAGGAACGGCACCATCTCCTCGTAGCGGCCCCCGTGCGAGCGGAGCGTGCCCTCGAGTTTTGCGAGGTCGTGATGCTCCGGCGTACGGCCGATCACCCAGTCTCGTGCGGAGAGGACGAACAGGTCGCCGATCCGGTCTCCCGGCAGCTCGAGCTTGGCCACAGCCGTCTCGCGTGAGTGCACCTCGGTGACGCCGTCGAGGGCTGAGATCCAGTTGGCGACAACTTCACGCTCAAGGTTGTCCGGCAAATAGACGGTCACCGCCGCGCCCAACGCGCCGTGATGCACGACATACGGATCGGTGATCGGGCAAATAACGCGGCAGCCATCGCCGAACTCACGGGCCAGCTCCGTCTCGAGAAATATAACGTTGGGTTCGCCATCGCCGTTGCACTTGGCGTTCATCCCGTGGTCGGCAGTGATACCAACGATGGCACCCAGATCGAGCAACCGACCAACCTCCGTGTCAATCGCACGATAAAACTCACGCGACTCGGCGGCCTCCGGCGCATACTTGTGCTGCATGTAGTCGGTGAGCGAGAGGTAGAGAAAATCGGCACGCCCGGCTGCAAGCAACTCCACGCCAACACGCAGCACGTACAGGCTGGCTTCGCCGGAGTAGATGGAGGGCTTCGGCCCAGCGAGCGACTCGACGTCGTCGATGCCGTTCACCTCAAGACTCACGTCATCGGCCTTCTCGGCGGAGACAGCGATGCCGTCCATGCCCTTGGAGAGCAGTTCGCGCAGCTTGTCCTTGGCGGTGACCATCGCTGCCTTACGGCCTGCCGCCGATGCAGCGGCAAGGATGGTCTCGTTGCGCAGAAATCGGGAGGAGTTGGTCATCACCTCCTCGCCGGTGTCGGGGTCGAGGATGTAGTTTCCTCCAATGCCGGTCTGCGACGGCGGTGTACCGGTAACCATGGCGCAGTTGTTCACGTTGGTGAACGAGGGCAGCGCGCCACGGGCCAGGCCACAGTGGCCATCGGCCGCCAGCTTGGCCAAGTGGGGCAGCTCGCCGTGGATGAAGCCAAGCGTGAGGTATTCCTCGGCACAGCCATCGGCACAAATTACCGCCAACGGCCGATCCGGCAGGCAGTACTCACGTTGATTGACGGTTATGGTTTCCAATTTATTTCAACTCTCACAAGTCGACTGCCACCAATATGCGGAGGTTGAACCGCTTGTCGGAGCTGTTGATTGAGCCTGAACTCAGGGGGAATAGATTTACAACACAGAGCCCGGGTTGGACGCCAAACGGCATGAATCGCTGGTACCGTTATCTCTGCAGCCCGGTGTACCAATGTATTGTGCCCATTAATTTTTCGGCGTTGTCGGTGATCGGAATGCTTCCGACATGCCCATCCCCCCAAAGCGTGTTGTTTTTTCCATGTCGAAACCACTCCTGAATGATCTCGTACTCGGGATAGTACAAGCCCCACCGGCCGCTTAGTCTCCATTCGCTAAGGTTCCGCGTCACGCCGGGATTGCAACCGAGCGCGTCGTTGGTGGTGGCGGCGCCATCGGCCTCGAGCCGATGCTCTCCAGCATCCTGAACCAGGATGGTTTCCGTCGGAGCATCCAACTCATTCCTGCGTCGGGGATGAACCCCGGTGGCGCCAGATCGCTGGACCGCACTAAAAAAGCGGCCGTTGATGCCGTAGGCACCGTCCAGCCAAAAGTCGGGCGAAAACTTGTAGTCCCAGCGCCACTCATCAACCATCCTGGCTGCCGGATCACGCCAAAGACGAACCTGTTTTCCGGCATGAGCATAGTAGGCAACCCCCCAGTAGGCATCCGAGCTGTTCGGATCGTCAATCACCTTGCGGGCCGCCTGCATGCGGGGATTCATATACCATTTGCCATGGTTGGGGGGACTTCCTACGGGAGTGTGATGAAGCCAACCCTCGTTGTCATCCTCGTAAAGGGCCATGGCAATATCGATCTGGCGCAGGCTGTTGATGCAATAGGCAGACTTACCCTGCTCCTTTGCCTTAGACAACGCCGGCAGCAACAGGGCGGCCAAGATGGCAATGATGGCGATGACCACCAGCAATTCGATCAATGTGA
>JAKUOU010000123.1 GCA_022451065.1 Pedosphaera sp.
CACCGTGCCGTCTATCGGATCGACCACCCAACGTAACTCGGTTTCGATGTCGCCAGCATTTTCCTCCTCACCGAGTATGCCAATCTCCGGATGCGCTCTGGTCAGTATCGACTCGATCTTGCGCTGGCATCGCACGTCCAGTTCCAGCTTGATATCACGTTGAGTGGCTTCATTGATTTTTTTCGGTGCCAGGCGGTTCCGCCGCATGATATCCCCTGATCCGTACGCCGCCTTCACGGCAGTCGCGAGTAGTTTTTTCTTTTGGGCGTCAGTCATCAGCTGGAAAGATTTTCAAGCGCCTCGTTGATCTGGCCGCGCCTGGCCTGCCAGTCAGACAGCCGCTGCCGCTGCTCCTCCAGCACTTCAACCGGAGCTCTCTCCGCAAAACTCGGGTTACTCAGTTTTAACTCAACCTTGTCAATCTCCTTATCGACCTTTTGCAGTTCCTTGCCCAGACGACCGCGTTCAGCGTCGAAGTCAATCAACCCTTCGAGTGGCAGATACAAGTCACCCAGTGCCGAGGAGACCCGCGGGGTTCCCTTTGGAACATCCAAGCCAACCGAAACCGACTCGGCATTGAGCAGCACTTTCAGCACCTCAACTTCATACGAGTCCAGATCACCGGCAGGGCTGTACGTGTAGTTGATTTTTTTACTGAATGGAATGTTGTAAGCGGAACGAAGATTTCGCCCCTGTGTCACCAACTCGTGCTTCGCGGCGACGAGGCGATCCACCGTGTCGTCGAGCCCGTAAAGCTCGTTGAATGAATTGTCGAACGCCTTGGGCCAGTGTGCCGTCATGATGGTCTTGCCGCCCTGCTCCTCCGGCATTTCCCCGGAATACCCGAGGCCGTGCCACAGTTCCTCGGTAATGAACGGCAGGAACGGGTGAAACAATCGGAGCGTATTTCCCATCACGAAATCAACCACCGCCAGTACGTTGGCTTTGCGGGTTTCGTCGTCGCCAAAAAAAGTCGCCTTGCAGGACTCGATGTACCAGTCGCAGTACTCGCTCCAGAAAAACCGGTACAACGACGCCGTGGCGTCCGAAAAGCGATACGACTCGAAGGCAGCCGTCACCTCGGTAATCGCTTGACCAAGGCGCAGCAAAATCCACCGGTCGTCACTCGCGAGCAACTCCGGACGTATTTCCCCCTCCATTGCGCCACCCTGCATTTCACGAAATCGGCAGGCGTTCCACAGCTTGTTGCAAAAGTTACGGCCAAGCTCGACGTCTTTTTCGTCGAACAATACGTCGAGGCCAAGCGGCGCGCTACGCATCGTTCCAAAACGAAGGGCGTCAGCACCGTAACGGCCGATGAGTTCCAACGGGTCGGGCGAGTTGCCGAGACTCTTCGACATCTTACGACCCTTTTTGTCACGAATAATGCCGGTGAAATAGACATTCCGGAACGGTAGATCGCCCCTGTACTCGTACCCCGCCATGATCATGCGAGCGACCCAGAAGAAAATAATATCCGGGCCGGTGACGAGATCGGTGGTAGGATAAAATTTCTTGAGCGTCTCGGTCTCCTCCGGCCAGCCCATCGTGGCAAACGGCCACAGCCAAGAACTACACCAGGTGTCGAGTACGTCGGGATCCTGCTCCCAGCCATCGCCATCAGGTGCCTCGAGCCCGCAGTAAACCTCATCTCCCCGATACCAAACAGGAATACGGTGTCCCCACCATAGCTGGCGGCTGATGCACCAATCCTGCAACCCACCCATCCAGTAGTCGTAAGTCTTTGACCATCGCTCGGGATGAAACTTCATTGTTCCCTCAGACACACACGCACGGGCGGCTGACTGGCTGGGATATTTCAAAAACCATTGCTCCGAGAGGCGCGGTTCGACCGGCACATCGGCGCGCTCGCTAAAGCCGACGTTGTTTTTGTAATCCTCCACCTTCAACAATGCACCTAGTTCTTCAAGCTTGTCCGCAGCCTCCTTGCGCGCCTTGAATCGATCTTTCCCAACCAAGTCCGCACCGGCCAGTTTGTTCATACTGCCGTCAGCTTCGAGGACGTCAATGACTTCCAACCCGTGCCGTTGGCCGATGTCAAAGTCGGCCTTATCGTGCGCGGGCGTGACCTTCAGCACACCGGTGCCGAACTCGATGTCGATGTGCTCATCAGCGACGATGGGCAGGTGCGCCTGGTTTTCCACTGGCAACGGCCGGATAGCATGCTTGCCGACCAAATGACCATAGCGCGGGTCCCTCGGGTTCACCGCAAAACCGCTGTCGCCGGGGATGGTTTCCGGTCTCGTGGTGGCGATCTCCAGCCAAGTGTCAGGCTCTCCAACAACCTGCACCTTGAAATAATAGAGCTGGCTGTTTTGCTCCTTCATAATGACCTCCTCATCTGAGAGGGCGGTCAGCGACTTAGGGCACCAGTTCACCATCCGTTTACCGCGATAAATGAGCTCTTTCTCGTAAAGATCCACGAACACGCGCTGAACGCACTTCGTGTATTCCTCATCCATCGTGAAGCGTAGCCGGGACCAGTCGCACGATGCGCCGAGCCTTTTCAACTGCTCGATGATAATCCCACCGTGCTTCTCTTTCCATTTCCAAATATGCTCAAGTAACCTCTCACGACCGAGATCGTCGCGATGTTTCATCACACCCTCCTTGCGCAACGCTCGCTCCACCACGTTCTGAGTCGCTATACCCGCGTGGTCGGTTCCCGGCAACCACAGTACCTCTTTACCGTCCATCCGCGCCTTGCGGGCAAGGATATCCTGAATTGTGTTATTTAGCACATGCCCCATGTGTAACACACCAGTGACATTAGGGGGTGGGATAACAATCGAATACGCCTGACGCGTATCGCACACGCGCCCGGGTTCCGCTGTAAAACAATCATTCTCTTCCCAGAATGAATACCACTTCGTTTCTACTGACTGAGGGTCGTAAGCCTTGGGGATTTCCGGCATGGATATTGAACTTAACTGTCCACGAAATTTATTTTTTTAGCAGGCGAAACTCGATACTGTCCAGCAAGGCCTGCAAGCTGGCCTCGATGATGTTCTCATCCACGCCGACTGTATACCACCTCTCTTTACCGTCGGTGGACTCGATGAGCACGCGTGTTTTCGCTGCCGTACCACTGCCGCCGTTGAGGATGCGCACCTTGTAATCGGTGAGTTTCACCTTCTTGAGCACCGGATAAAACCCGCGCAACGCATTACGCAGCGCATGATCCAACGCATTCACGGGGCCATCGCCATCGGCCACCGTGTGAGCCGTCTTGTCGCCGACCCGCACCTTGACTGTAGCCTCGCAAACATGTTCAACACCGTCCCCGCGCATGGAAACGTGAAATGCCTCCAAGTGAAAAGCCGGTTCCACACGGCCAAGCGCCTTCCGAATCAACAGAGCCAGAGAGCCCTCCGCACCTTCGTAATCGTAGCCGAGATGCTCCTGCTCCTTGACCTTGGAAAGGATGGTTTTTAACTGGGGAGTGTCGTCGCTAATGCGAATACCCATTTCCTGGGCTTTCATCACTATATTGCTGCGACCAGCGAGATCACTCACAAGAATCCGGCGCCTATTGCCAACCGCGCCTGGGTTCGCATGTTCGAAACTCTGCGCCACCTTTTGAACGGCATTCACATGCATCCCGCCCTTGTGCGCGAAAGCAGTTCCACCAACCCACGGCTGGCGGCGATCTGGCATCAGATTAGCTATTTCATCCACGAAGCGGGACAATTCCCGCAGCTTGCCGATACTTGCCTTCGGGAGCGTGCGCCTGGCCATCTTGAGTGAAATATTCGGTATGGCGACTGTGAGGTTGCAGTTCCCGGTGCGTTCCCCATAGCCGTTGATGGTTCCCTGCACCTGTGTCGCGCCGGCATCCACGGCGACCAACGCGTTGGCCACGCCAAGGCCAATGTCGTTGTGGGTATGAATGCCTACGTTGCAGGAAAGCCCGTCGCGGGCGGCAGTTGTGATGGCACTCACTTCGCTCGGCAACGAGCCGCCGTTGGTATCGCACAACACCACGAAATCTGCCCCGGCCTCCTCCGCTGCGAGCCACGTTGCCATCGCGTAGTCAGGGTCATCCTTATAGCCGTCAAGCGCATGCTCCGCATCGTAGATGACTTTCTTGCCCTTCTTTTTCAGGAACCGGATCGTGTCGCCGATCATCGCCAGGTTTTCCTTCGGCGTAGTGCGCAACACTTCCTTCACATGCAGCAGCCATGTCTTGCCAAAGATGGTGACCACCGGCGTCTTGGCGTCTATAAGCAGCTTGACCTGCGGATCGTCTTTTGCAGCAACTTTCTTGCGGCGCGTCGAGCCGAAGGCGGCTATTTGAGTGTTTCGCCACTTGCGCTTGGCTGCCTTCCTAAAAAACTCAATGTCCTTTGGATTGCTCCCTGGCCAGCCGCCCTCGACATAATGCACACCAAAGGCATCGAGCTTCTCCGCCACGCGCAGCTTGTCGGCTACCGAGAAACTTACACCCTCGCCCTGCGTGCCGTCACGCAGTGTCGTATCGTAGATTTCCACGGAATTCTTCATCAAAACAGGTAGGCTACCCCACCAAGGCCGGTAACTTCTACTGCCTGAAGCCAAGCGACACCAGCACCAAAACCGCGCTTACCCAAGCGTTAAGATTCCCCCTCGAAACCCGACTGGCGAATCGCCTCGTACAAAACCAGGGCTACGCAGTTTGAAAGATTCAGTGAACGCGCCTTGTCGTGAAACATCGGGATCCGTAACCAACGATCCCCAGCTTCGCGGCAAATCTGTTCCGGCAACCCTGCCGTCTCCCGACCAAAAACGAGGTAATCCCCGCTGGAAAAGCAGGCATCGAAATAGCAAGTAGGCCCGCCGGACTCAACGATCCAAAGCTTGGCCTCCCGAGGCACCGAGCCAGCAAACGCTGCCCAGTCCTGCCACTTCTGCCAATCAACGTACTGCCAGTAGTCCATCCCGGCCCGTTTCAATTGGCGATCGTCCAGCGAGAAACCAAGCGGCTCGATCAAATGCAGCCTCGTTTGTGTCGTCGCACAAAGCCTTGCCACGTTACCGGTGTTGGGCGGAATTTCTGGCTCGACCAGAACAACGTTCAACCCGCAATCCGTCCGGCTCATCACCTAGACTTCCCCTTGCGGTAATGAACCTTCCATAAAATCAAGCCGTGTGGCGGCGCGGTGACACCCGCCCGGGCACGATCGCATGATTTCAAGATACCACGAACATCCGCTGGTTTCAGTTTGCCATTCCCAACCTCAACCAGCGTCCCGACGATGCCGCGGCACATCTTGTACAGGAAACCATCTCCTTCTATGACACAAGTCAGCAGCGAACCGTTTTTGTATATTTTACAACCCGTCACTGTGCGAATCGTCGAGCGCATCTCATACTCACGCTTCACGGCAAACGCGCGAAAGTCGCGCTTACCAACAAAGTACCCCGCCCCACGGCGCATGCGATCCAGGTCCAACCCGCGTGGCACGTGCCAGGCGGTGTTGATTTGCAACGGATCCATCACAGGATGATTCCAGACCTGATAGCGGTACTGCTTCGAGCTGGCATCGAACCGAGCATGAAAGGTCATTGGCACGCGCTTGGCCTCCATTACACGCACGTCACCCGGCAAGAACGCATTTAACGCCAGGCGTAGTTTGCACTCTTCGATTCGATACTCCACTTTCAAAATCTCCACATGCGCGACCATCCCGCGCGCGTGCACACCGGTGTCCGTGCGGCTCGAACTGTGAACCCGTTTCACGCTTGGAAATAGACGTCGCAGCGCCTCCTCAATCCGCTGCTGGACGGTCATGCCGTTTTTCTGGAGCTGCCACCCCTTGTAATGAGTGCCGTCATACGCAATAGTCAGTTTGAGTTTCAGGTGATCCATCGCGCTCAGGCCAGACTATCGAGGTAACTTTGAAGCAGGATCGCCGCCGCCATCGCATCGACGTTTTTGCGCTTCTTCTGTTTCTTCACCCCGCCCTGGGAAAGCGCCCGGTTGGCCTGTACTGAAGTTAGTCGCTCATCCCAAGTTTTTACCGGCAGGGCAATACTGTTCTTCAACACCGCCTCAAACTCACGCACCTTCAATGATGCCTCACCGTAACTGCCATCCATATTTCGAGGCATGCCCAACAGGATCAATTCCACTTTGTAGTCACGCAAGAGTTCACTCAAGCGTTTAAGGAATCCTGAGAACGGTTCTGCCGGTATGAACTCCAGTGGTTGCGCGATTATTTTTAGTTCGTCGCTCATCGCGATGCCCATCCGGACAGTGCCGTGATCTATGGCGAGGACTCGCATGAGCTAAAGCGTCTTCATTACCCTGGCCGCAACCTCGATCGTCCTCTCGATTGCCGCCTCATCATGCGCCGCCGAAATAAACCCTGCCTCGAACTGCGACGGTGCCACGTAAACCCCTGCCTCCAGCATTCCGTGGAAATATTTACTGAACCTTTCACGGTCACTTTTCATGGCATCAACCATGTTGTGAACAGGCGTGTCGGTGAAGTAGCAACAAGCCATCGAGCCTATTCGCTGCAACTGAACCGCAACTCCCGCCGACTCCGCCGCCCAGGCAAGGCCATCCGACAATGCTTTGCCGAGCGAATCGATCTTATCGTAAACCGAACCATCAGATAACGCCTCCAGCACAGAGATGCCGGCGGCCATGGCCAAGGGATTTCCGCTCAACGTACCGGCCTGGTACACCGGCCCGTCCGGTGCGAGGCAATCCATAATTTCACTCCGGCCCCCAAACGCACCGACTGGCAGACCGCCGCCGATGACCTTACCAAAACAGCTCAAGTCCGGCGTGATGCCAAAGCGCCCCTGGGCTCCCTTCAACCCGAGGCGAAAGCCGGTCATCACCTCATCAAATATCAAAAGCGACTCATGCCTGGTGGTGATTTCCTGGAGAAACTCCAAGTAGCCGTCGCACGGCAGATACAAACCGGCATTGGCCGGAACCGGTTCCAAAATAATCCCGGCAATATCTGCACCATGCTCAGCAAACGCCCGCCGCACCGCCTCAACGTCATTAAACGGCAGCACAATTGTTTGACTGGTAAATTCGGGCGGTACCCCGGCACTGTCTGGTTGACCAAGCGTCAGCGCGCCCGAGCCGGCCTTGACTAGAAGCGAGTCAACATGGCCGTGGTAGCAGCCTTCGAACTTGATTATTTTACTGCGCTTGGTGAAACCCCGAGCAAGTCGGATCGCCGACATTGTCGCCTCGGTTCCGGAGTTGCACATCCGCACCTTCTCGACCGAAGGCACAGAATTAACCACCAACTCCGCCATGCGCACTTCAAGAGTATTGGGAATCCCGAAGCTTGTTCCTTGAACGGCCGCTTTCTGCACCGCATCGACAACCACCTGCGGAGCATGCCCCAGAATCGCCGGACCCCAAGTTCCCACGTAGTCGATGTATTCATTGTCGTCAACGTCCCAAACCGTGGCGCCGTTGGCTCGCACCGCAAAAAACGGATTTCCACCGCTTCGATCAAAGACGGTATCGCTGATGATACTCTGTACTTTATCCGCTGCGGAGCATTCGCGAATCAGTGCATGGGTCTCTCCTTCAGAGATCAAGTTACCCGGACACCTTTTATCCCACACTTCAAACTAGATCCTTTCCGCCGACCCGCAACTTATTTGTAGGGCACGTTACGGAGCTCCCGTGGGTGTCCAGACCTCATCACGCCTCTG
>JAKUOU010000124.1 GCA_022451065.1 Pedosphaera sp.
CAATAGGCAAGATGGATGCCGTGGCTAAGTCTCATGTGCACTCAGCCAAATTCAAAGCCCCTCGGGCTTTGTGAAGCGCGAGCTCTGACTCATGAACTCGATTGGATTTTGATAAACCACTTTGTCGATATACTGCGCATTGTTACCACGGCGTTTCATTTCCTGCGCAGCCTGAGGCACGGCCAACGGCACACTGATACCCCAGTCACACGCGCTGTTCATCCAGATACGCTCGTTCCCGTACACCTCAAGAATGTCAATCGCACGGTTGGCCGTGCACTTGGTCTCGGGGTATAGAGTCATGCCGGCCCAGAATCCGTCATCGAGCACCATCTTCACGGTATGCTCCTCGACATGGTCAATGATGCAACGCTCCGGCCGGATACGGCTATCGTTCTTAAGCACGTCCAAGATCAACCGCGTGCCCTTGCGCTTGTCCTCCAGATGCGGCGTATGGACGAGAATCAACTGGTCGCTGCTCCCCGCCAGATCAACGTGCTTCTCGAGGACGGCCATCTCGTTACGGCTGTTTTTATTCAAGCCGATTTCCCCAATGCCAAGTACGTTCGGGCTTTCCATGAATTGAGGAATAATCGCCAGCACCTCTTCAGCAAGCGCAATATCCTCCGACTCCTTCGGATTTATACAAAGCCAGGTATAATGCGGCAGGCCAAACATCGACGCACGACGCGGTTCGTGCTGCGTGAGTTGGCAAAAGTAGTCGTAAAACCCTTGCGCTGAACTGCGATCAAACCCGGCCCAGAACGCCGGCTCACACACCGCCTGACAACCGGCCATCGCCATTGCACGATAATCGTCAGTCGTGCGGCTAACCATGTGGCCGTGTGGTTCAATATAACGCATTGTCCTGTCCTGTTGTCAGCTGTTGTCCAGGTCAGGGCAAGCGCCGCAGGCGGCCTTCACCGTTGCCTTTGGGATGGGTTCGTCCGAGGGATCGCTAAACTCCAAAAGCACCTTCTCGGCGCGATCCGGATGCCCGCTCTCCAGCGCCTTCAACGCCTCGCAGCAGGCATCGTAACGGAAATCCGTCTCGCCATCAGCACGGTCAACACGATCCATGAACGCCGCGATATCGATCAGTCTCGCCCGGGCATCTAGAAAATAAAGATCGAGGATGTTTTTTCGGTCAGCCATTTTTCCGTGTAAAGGAGGTAAATAAACACCCGAAAGATCCTTTTGGCAATCTAATGATGATCTGTTGCAACTGTTCCCACAAGCGACCGACTAGTTGTTGACTTGGGTTGGATCAGCCGCCAAAGGCCGGCAGCAATACTGCCGAGGATACAATGTGTAACTGCACTGACGGCACACGGCACTGCTGCCAGAGCCGAGAAATGCGCTTTAGCCAATGCCGCCCCGAGGCCGCTGTTTTGCATCCCCACTTCGATCGAAACTGTACGACTAGATTGCTCATCAAACCGCAGAAGCCTGGCTAGACCGTATCCCAAACCAAAGCCAGCCGCGTGCAGTAGCATCACTGCCAAGACAAGAATCCTCCAGTGCTCCTTTATCTGGACATGTTTGTCGGCCAAAATGTAGCCCACGATAAGGATAATGCATAGCACAGACACAAGGGGCGATAAGGTGGAGATACGCTTGGCAGCCTTGCCAAAGAAATGATTCAGCACTGTTCCGGCAGCCACCGGCAAGATCACGATGATCAGGATGGTTTCCAACATTGCGAGCGCATCCACCGGAACACGCTCCCCGACATAAACCTTGGTCAGCAGTGGCGTCAATCCCACAGCCAATGTAGTTGAAATCGCAGTCATACTCACCGACAAGGCAACATTCGCACGGGCGAGAAAAGCGACCACGTTGGATGCAGTGCCTCCCGGACAACAGGAAACCAGCACAAGACCAACCGCGATTTCACGGGGCAAATCCAAAAGATAACCAATCCCCCAGCCCAAAAACGGCATGATAACAAACTGCAGGGCAACACCGCCCAGTAACGCTGCAGGAATTACGAATACACGTTTGAAATCGTTAGGGGTCAACGTCAACCCCATTCCCAGCATGATTAGCCCCAATCCAAACTTGATCATGCCGTCCGTACACCACGCAAAAGAAGCTGGCCAGGCCAGCGCCACCACGGCGACGAGCACGGACCAGAGCGGGAAAAGGTTGGTTAACCAACGAAAACAGGTTTGCACGCCACTGATTGAGACGACGCGACCAAGCCGTGGCAATCATAATATCACTAAACAAGCGGCTTCTGCTTGAGTTTGCCGGGTTGTGGACTTAAATTGCGGACATGAAGCGCTTGTTGTTTACATTATTTTTGACAACCGTTTACGTGTTCCAGTCCACTTCCGCCATGGCTCAGAGGGCTTCGCTGGATACGCGTGCTCTGCGAGAAGATTATAGCCGATTGCAGAGCCAACTAGCGGATCTCCTTGAGGCGCATAATGCTCTTAAGAGCGAACTTAACAAGCTCCGCAGCGAGGTCCGACTACTCCGGGCCAAGACCTCGACAAAAGATCCCGCCACCGCCACCCGTGATGATCTAGAGGGATTGGCCAAGTCAATCCGCGAAATCGATCGCAAGCGCCTTCAGGACAAAGATCTGATTCTCAAGGAGATGAAGGCATTGCTTCGATCCGCCCCAGCAGGAACCAAGCCGCCACCCGTCACCTCCAAATCGCAGAAAGGCTTCGATCACACTATTGAGGCCGGTGAAACAATCTCGGCAATCATCGCAGCCTACAACGCCCAATTAAAAAATCAGGGTGTAAAAAAACGGATCACACTCAAAACGGTACTCGATGCAAACCCGAACCTTAATCCGCGGGTGATGCGTATCGGCCAAGTGCTTTTCATTCCCGACCCGAGATAATACCGCGCCCCAGACTGAATGATGCAACTGGATTTCCTGACAGAGAATTGGGATACAATCGTATGGGCTCTTCCCGGGGCATGGGTGGTTATTATTCTGGCGGTTTTCTGGGCGCTTCCAAGGATCGATTTTCGTGTCGGATCCAAGACTGTGGTGATTGAGTGTATGGGGCTTGCCCTGCGCAGAATTCCACTGGCGGACATCAATCGAGTCTCCAAGCGACTCAAAGGAAAGCCGGAAGTTTGGCGGAACACATTGAGGGGCAATCACCGGATGCTGGTGCTTTACCGCAAAAACGGCAGGCGGCCGGTCGTAATCACCCCGCACAACCGTTACGTGTTCCGAAATCAACTCGAGGCAAATCTCGAACGACTGTCTTCAACGGCCGCTTAGCCGTATACCGGCGTGTAAGCTTTGCGCCGCAACAGGAGCCAGGTTCTCAGCCCGATACCCAACTTGACAAAGCGGTTGATCTTCAACCTCTTCGCCTCAAAAATATTATACTGCACAGCCTTAAGTTTCCCCAACAAGCGCCAGTAGATAGCCCCCATGGCTTCCGAGGCGACGAGCAACTGTCCCAGCTCCTTGGGGAATGATTCGCGGGCCAGACGGTAATGCGCCCAGGCGCGCTCGGCGATTTCTTGCGTGGCGTTCGCATACCCCACAGTGAAGTGCCCGTTTAAAATGTCATCCTCGGCAACCCCGTGTTTTTCCAGCATCGATTGCGGAAGGTAAATCCTGCCTCGTTCGGCATCCTCGGAGACATCACGCAAGATATTCGTCAACTGCATCGCTTGGCCAAGGTTTTCCGCGTAGTGTTGCGTTTCGTTACAGTCACACCCAAAAACTCGAATACTCAGCAAGCCCACCACCGAGGCGGCTCGGTGGCAGTAAGTTTTCAGCTCGCCAAAGTCCTTGTACCGGGTTTTCTTCAAATCGGATTCCATCCCGACGATCAACTCATCAAACAAACTGAAAGGTAAATCATATTGCCGAATGAACGGGCGCAACTCGCGGCAGACTAAGAATTGAGGCTCCCCCCACTCGCAAGCTCTCTGAATATCAGCCCTCCATTGCTGCAAACTCTCGGCACGCTTGGCCAACGGCACAGAATCATCATCGGCAGTGTCGTCGACTTTACGGCATAAGGCATAGAGCGTGACCATTGCTCGGCGCTTAGCCTTTGGCAGTAAAAAAAACGCGGCTGCCAAATTGGAGCCGCTATCCGCCGTAACCACCTGACTTTGTAAAGTTTGCGTCACTGATCCGGTTCTGTTTCCTCTCCCTCAGGTATCTCACTTTTCGTGGGGGGCATACCGCCGGTTTCAGACAGCGTCGGATTTCGTTTGCGGTGATCGCGGCGATGGCGTTTATGCCGGCGACGCTTTTTGCGGCGAGCCCCTTCGTCGCCTGAAGCCATCGACTTGGAAGACGCTAATCGTGTAGATCGATTTCCCTTCGACCGTTTACCAGCTCCTCCACGGTGCACCGTTAGTAAGAGCAAAGCAATGATGAGAGCCAGCCCAATCGCGACGGCGACAATCAAAAGCGGCCCCTTGAGCGATTCTAGAAAACCGTCGTTACTTGGGTTGCCGGGATTAAGTAGTCCCAACATTCGCGGGGGCATATTCATAAAGAGTTTCATTCTCCGGTTGGGTCTCCCTTATCGTCCGCGCCGTTCTCCAAGGTAAGTTTCAGTCGGGTCATTCGGTATCGCAAAGCGTGTCGACTGATGCCTAATTTCTGCGATGTTCTAGTGAGGTTCTTGTCATTGCGAGTCAACTCGACCCGAATCATGTCCCTCTCAAATGAAGCAAGCGCCTCCTCGAGCGAAAGCCCGTCATAGGATGAAGTGGATCCATCCTCCTTGCGAAGGCGCGTCTCGAGCCGGAAGTCGGGCAGGCTGACAGGGTGGATCGCATCGGAGGTTGAGAGGATCACAGCACGCTCCATTGTATTCTTCAACTCACGGACGTTGCCCGGCCAATGATGGCTCTCAAGCATATGAAGCACTTCACTGGAGAGTGGCTTAAACTGCTTGTTCATCTTCCGGCCGAACCCCGAAAGAAAATGCTCGGCCAACAAGCCGACATCCCCTTCGCGATCTCGCAGTGGTGAGACCCTCAACTGAACCACATTCAATCGATGGTAAAGGTCCTCCCTGAAATCACTAGTTTCGATCGCGCCAATGATATCTCGATTGGTCGCAGCAATGATCCTGACATCCACTCGTTGCTCCTCAGTTCCTCCGACACGTACAAATGTACCATCCTCAAGAAACCGCAGTAATTTAGCCTGAAGTGATCGGGACATCTCACCGATTTCGTCGAGGAACAGAGTACCACCATTGGCCTCCTCCACTTGGCCAACTTTCTGCTTCACTGCGCCGGTAAAGGATCCCTTTTCATGCCCGAATAATTCGCTCTCAAGCAGAGTCTCCGGGATAGCCGCGCAGTTGAGCCTAACATAGGGCTCCTCCCGCCGCTGGCTGGAGTGATGAACAGAACCCGCAATCAGCTCCTTGCCTGTACCACTTTCGCCTAGGATCAGAATCGTTGCCTCCGTCGGACCAACCGTCCTGATCATCTCGCGCAAATCTTTCAGACCACGACAGTTTCCAATGATATCGTCAAGCTGGTATCCAAACGGCAGACGTGCCTTAAGTTTTTCATTTTGGCTGATTAGTTCGTGTCGCTCGGCACAGCGGTTGACGGAATGCAGCAGTTCCTCTGGTTCGAACGGTTTGGAGAGGTAATCGATAGCCCCGGTTTGAATAGCCTCCACCGCAAGTTTGGGAGTGGCGTAGGCAGTCATCATCAGGACTGGCAAATCCGGCCAGCGCTCATGGGTTTCCCGCAGAAAATCGTATCCGCTCATTCCCTCGAGTCGCGCGTCGGTGATGACCATGAAATAATCAGACTCCCCAACCGCCTTTAACCCATCCTCCGCCGACTCCACGGTATCCACCTGATATCCCCGCGACTCGAGGACCGTCTTGAGCGACTCACGCATATTACGCTCGTCGTCCACGACCAACAGGCTGTGGTTTTTATTCATTGAGACTGCAGCCGAATGGCTGTCCTTCCCGGGAACAGTAGATTAAACCGGGTATATTTTCCAAGTTCTGATTCGATTTCAACCGTTCCGCCATACAATTCGGTATTGTGCCGAACGATGGCTAAGCCGAGGCCAGTACCCCTTTCCTTGGTAGTGTGGTACGGTTCAAACACCGATTCCAGGAGATCCTCCGGTATCCCCGGGCCATTGTCCTCAATGACCACACGAAATCTATAATCGCCTTCGTAGCTAGTTTTTATTTGGATTTCGCCATTATTACAAAGCACCTCGCGAGCATTTTGAATTACGTTAACGAACACTTCACTGATGTGCTCAGGTTGAGCTAGGAGCGGCGGCAGCGCGATCCCGTACTCGCGCCGAATGCGGGTGTCAAACTTGCTACCTTTCGGGAACACCTGCAAAATGGCCGCGTCGAGCGCGTCGTTTACGTTTAGTCTGGCCAAGCGCCCCTCTACCAACTGGGCATAACCCATCAGCTTGGTGATAATCTGGTCCGCCCGGTTCACCTCCTCACGAATTAGTCCCACCTGGCGCTTGGCTGTTTCGTTTTGATCCATCACTTGGCCAAGGGCGAATGCAGCGTTGTTGATGATGCCCAGCGGATTCTTAACCTGGTGCGCAATCTCCGCCGCAAGTCTCCCGGATGCCTGGAGCTGGCTCTGCCTCCGGTCAAACTCATCCTCCTCGCTCTCCATCCGGCGCTGCTTATCGATCAAAACCTGCAGCCCATACCCACAGGCCGTCATCAACATCAGCAACATCGCCCGTAGCATCACCGGCTCAGCTGTGATGTTTTCGAGTTCCTCCTCCGATCGCGCAACCACGATATCAAAGGCACCAGCACAAAGGTAGATTACACTGACGGAGAGGTTCGCAACGATCTGCGTCGTGGCGATGGGCATGCTGATTGCGTTGCGAATCTGCAACCCCAGGAACATCCAAAACAGGAAACTCTCGAAGCCGCCCGTCAGTTCCGTCATCATCGCCAGCAGCAGTGCGTCGAATAGGCAGATGGAAAACACCACCTCCCGCAGCACCCGCGTGGTAAACTCTTCCATCCGGATGAGCATCACGCCGACAATTACGTTGACAATGAGGCAAAAAATGAAGAACCATTGTATGGTCCGCAGCAGTGTCCAACGGACCCGGTCAGAGTCCATCTCAGGCCACTCGATAAAGTAGAGATAAAAAATGAGGACAAGGAAATAAACCGCCTTGACCGGCAGTACGGTGCTGCGCTCCATGAACCGGATTCGTGCACGCTGCGAACCGTCATCGGGTGCAATAGACCTGAACAACTGGGACAACCGCCACCAGTCCATCCTAGTCTTTGTGCCCCTTGGGGAGGCCATATAATTAATCGTTCACCTGCTCTACACCCAGCAACATTAGTGCACGGTCGGCTATCCCGTTCACGGGCCACAGACGCCCAATGCCCTCGTAGCCGCACGATAACATCCCTTCGTCTGGGCCAATAAACTCGGCGCCGCGTTCCGTCAACATCGCGACATTGGCCTCGGTGGCCGGGTGCTTCCACATGTTGCCATTCATCGCCGGAGCCACCAACAATTTGGCCTCTGGTCGAAGCGTCAGCGCCACACAGCCTAGCGCATCGTCGGCCATGCCGTAGGCCAACTTGGCCAGGGTGTTGGCCGTCGCCGGGGCCACCAACAGCAAGTCAGCTCGATCGGCAGCT
>JAKUOU010000125.1 GCA_022451065.1 Pedosphaera sp.
GCTATTGCCGGCAAGTGGCAGCTTCACGGAGGTAATCGCGGCACGCTTGCACCGGCATGCGGGTTTGATACCTATTGTCTTTGGAACTATCCCGGGACTGAACGTTCCCGCTATTGGAACCCGAGCATTATGCAGGACGGAAAGCTCCTGCAAACCGGCAAAGATGACTACGGCCCGGACATATTCACCAACTTCATCATCAATTTTATAGGGGAAAACAAGGGCAAACCTTTCTTTGCCTACTATCCCATGGTGCTTGTTCATTCCCCCTTCCCCAAGACGCCTGACAATATCGGCGCCGATGGTAAAAGCGGACAAGCCAAAGGTGAGGCGCTAGGGAACTTTAGAGGCATGACACTCTATGCCGACAAGCTCGTTGGCAAAATTATTGACGCGCTTGAGAGTCATGATCTTCGGAGAAACACAGTCGTCATTTTCACAACCGACAACGGCACTCACCGCAGCCTCACCTATCCTTTTGGAAAGGAGGAACGCACTGGAGAAAAAGCTTTCGCAACCGACGGCGGCTCTCATTCACCTTTGATCATAAACTGCCCGGGTACTGTTCCTGCCGGGATTGTGAGTGATGACTTAGTTGATTTTTCAGACATGATGCCGACGATTGCGGCGATTACCGGGGCCAAATTGCCCAATGTCAAACTGGACGGACAAAGCTTCTGGCCACAATGCCTCGGCCAAGAGGGCAATCCCAGGGAGTGGATTTTTCAATATTATTACCCAAAGTACACTTTAGCTGCCAAGAATCACGGCCAGGGCGTCAACGGATTGGAAATTATCTGGGCACAAAATCAACACTTCAAGCTGTACCGGGATGGCACGCTTTACAGAACAAGTGATCGCCATGAAAAAACGCCGATCAAGCTCGGCATGGACAAAGAAACCGATACAGCACGAACACTTCTACAGGGCGCGCTTGACTCAATGCCTTCGAAAGCCAGAAAACTTCAGGCAAAAAAGATAAAAAGTTAACCGGCCAACTGCTACGGACCAGGGGCAAGCCGACGAAAGGACCAGTTTAAAGGGCGATACTCTTCATTCCAAAAAAGCGTTCATTGAAATAGTTCGCTTGCCCACGGTGTACATTATTTTGTTGAAGCTTATCAAGGTTTCGAGCATTTTTCCGACCAGTACCGCACCAACTTGTCGATGAAAGCCCTACATAAAAATAATCCCTGCAGCAAGCCGCGCGACGGATTCACCCTGATTGAACTTTTGGTGGTCATCGCAATCATCGCAATCCTTGCAAGCCTACTACTCCCGGCTCTCGGCAAAGCAAAGGCAAAGGCCCACCAGATTTCCTGCCTTAACAACTACCGACAGCTTCAGATTTGCTGGCATATGTACGTAGATGACAACAACGGCCACCTCCCGCATAACGCCTCCCTCAGCGGCTCCTCGAGAGCCGGTTGGGCGGCCACCAAGCAAACATGGATTGTGGGAAATGCCTGGTCCGACACCAACGCCGACAACATTCGAAACGGCGTCCTTTTTAAATACAACGACTCAGTCAATATTTACAAATGCCCCTCTGACACGTCCACGGTTCGGGACCAAGGCAAAATTCCACGATTTCGGAGCGTGGCGATGAACATGCATATGAACCACATCCCATTGCCATCGGATCGCACGAGTTGGCACAAATATTCCGAGATCGTTGACCCTCCCCCATCCGAAGCATTTGTGTTCATCGACGAACACGAAGGCAGCATAGACAATGCCCGCTTTACCGTGACCCAGAGGCATGAATGGCGCTGGATTGATTTCCCTGCAACGCGTCATGACAACGGCTGTGTTCTGAGCTTCGCCGACGGCCATTCCGAACTCTGGAAATGGCAAGAGCAGAGAACACGCGACATCTCGAAAATGAAAGGCTGGATTCAGGGTCAATCCGGCGTGCACGGGAAGGACCGTGATCTGAGTCGCATATACGACGCAATTCCCGTCATTCCAATCCGATAATTATCAGGCTGCACTTCACTCTTTTTTTTCTGAAATGCAATAAAGATAATTTTCACCTCTAAGAAATATAGCATCACCAGATAATGCCGCTGAGGCACTAAACCTGTCATCCAGTTCGTTCAATGCGAGCGCATTAGGCTTGGCATCACTGCTAATAACCAGCGTTTTACCATTTCGATCTGTCACGTAAATACGATTGGCAGCAGCCACCGGGGACGAATAAACATTAAAAATTGTTCCAAGACGAAATGGCCCATCCGGCTCGTTACCCGTGCTAGCGTTCACGCGAGACAACACCCCCTGATAGTGTCGCAGGTAATAAAGCCAACCGTCGTACAGCAGCGGCGATGGGACATACGGAGTTTTGCGATTCTTTCGCCAAGCGATCTGTTTTCCGTCGGTCAAATCACCTTTCGCCCCATCTAGGCGGATCGCCAATAAAGTCTGTTTTTCATAGCTACCAGCTGCAAAAACCATTCCGCCTCCGGCAACCGGCGAGGCCACAACGTTGCCCGGCAATCCGCCTGCCTCCCAAATCACAACCCCCGTTTTGAGGTCGTACGCACGTACGCGCCTAGTTCCGCTGACAACCGCCTGCGCCTGTCCATTGTGCGTAACGATGATCGGCGTGGCCCATGATGTGACCTCATTCCTCGGTTGCCGCCAGAGTTCTTTACCTGTCCTCTTATCCAGAGCGACAACGAACGAGTCCGCCTCGTGATCCCAGTTCACCAGCACCGTCTCGCCGTGCAACACTGGCGACGCCCCTTCGCCGTGGCCATGCTTCACCTCCATGTCCCCGAGGTCTCTCTCCCAAACCAATCGCCCACTGGTATCGAGGCAGTACAGGCCGTTTGACCCGAAAAAAGAGATGACATGCTCGCCGTCCGTCACTGGTGAGTTCGATGCCCACGTCGCAGACTCGTGAGTGCTCTGGTGCGGTTGACGCGACGCGACGGTTCGACGCCAGGCTACCTGACCGGTGGAGCGATCGATCGCGAGCACGGCGAACTGATAGTCGAACAACGGATCCATATTATTGTGAGCCCCTTCCGGCATCACGCCGTTGAATGGTTTTTGCAACCCCTTCTTCTCGGCAGTCGTGACAAACACCAAGTCGCCCCACACCACCGGCGAGGAGTGCCCAAGACCTGGCAGCCTGGTCTTCCAACGAATGTTATTTTTTTCGCTCCACTCGATCGGTGGATTGGCCTTGGGCGCTACCCCGGTAGCCTGCGGCCCTCGCCATTGCCCCCACTGAATCGACGAATCGGTCGCCTTGCCAGGCGCTGGAAAAAGTAAGCCAAAAGCAAGGAGAAGCTTTCCAGTCTGTGCAACCGAGATCAGCACTGGGGTGTTCATCAAAATGTTGCCACAGGATTCAGTGGTGAACCAGTGGCACCGTCTACTGGCAGTGGATTGGCCGTAAGCAGGAACGAATACCTCTTCAGTTTTTTGGATAGTTTGCTAATTTCAAGAAAATCGCAGCAGTCGAAAATGTTCATCCCCAACGCGTGCAAAGCAATCGCGTGGACAGGATGAGTGAATCCCTCAACACCTGAAGGCAAAACATCACTCGCTACATCACTGCCAATGAATCCGATGTCTCGCTTTGCCAACCACTCCATGCACGAGTAATGGTAGCCTGCCGAATTGTTCCCAATATTCCACGGCCCTTTAACCTTCTCCCTTGCCCAGCGACCGGTACGGAGGAACACCACATCACCTTTACCTATTCTTACATTCGCCCACTTTTCAAACGCCTCCAAATCCTTCACTGTCACGGCGTAACCCGGTTCCAACCAATCGACACCTTTCATTACTGGAAGATCAAGCAGGATACCGCGGGTAAATATTCCCTGCTTCAAGCCAATGATGCTCATCTTTTTGGCTCCGTTTCTTGTGACCACAGTCTGAGGAAGTCCGTTGTATATTTTACCCTTGTGAAACAAATGGCAAAGCGCATCAATGTGTGTATGGGCATAGCCGTGGTAGGCGATACAAATTTGATCTCCTGCCCACTGCGCATCCGGACTCTCCCCCGTTGATGTCATGTTGTGCGAGTAGGGACTGGAGTTGTATATTGATAGCTTTTTGTCGGCGTTGTGAGCCATTGAGATCGAGACACCCTCCTTCACCTGTCTTGCAGCCTCAACGCGCACCTCAGGCGTGATCAGATTGAGTGTGCCAAGCTGATCGTCCGCACCCCAACGCCCCCAGTTCGAGAGTTTCTCGATCAAGGATTCAACCTTCGCCGTGTCTTCTGATTGACCAAACGCTGCCGCCGGTTGAAAAAAAGTTCCGCAAACCAAAGTCATACCAAGTTTGCCTAACAAATTATTTAGTTTGGATTTCATAACAATGAGTAACAGCCACCATTCTGCTCTCGACCATTCCCAATTTCAACCCACTTAACCAAGCGTAAAAACATGCGCTTTCATCCTGTCGACAGTTTCGTATTATGCCGGGCAGATGAACCTTTCAAAACAAACGGCAGTTGTGGTGGGCGGTGGTAGCGGCATGGGCGAAGCCATCTCCCTAGGACTGGCATCAGAAGGGGCAACAGTCATCGTTGCTGGCCGCCGACAAGCCAAACTCGACGAGGTGGCGAGGCAAGGTAGCGAGAACATCTTCACCCACACCGTTGATGTCGCCAATCGCGATAGTGTGAGGACGCTCTTTGAATGGATTCACGAACAGTTCGGCCAACTGCACCTATTAGTGAACTGTGCCGGGGCAAATGTACCCAAGCGATCGATGAGCGAATTAGATCCTGAAGACTGGGATAAATTGATGAATATCAACGCCACCGGCGCGTTCAACTGCATGCACTTTGGGCTGCCGCTGATGCGACCACACAAGAGCGGTCTTGTTATCAACATTTCGTCGACTTCCGGAAAACGGGCCGCCCCTCTCGGTGGCGTAGCCTACAATGCCAGTAAGTTTGCCATGGCGGCGCTTGGCACAAGCGCCACCGAAGACGAGCGCGAAAACGGAATTCGAGTGACAACCATTTTCCCGGGCGAAGTCGACACCCCCATTCTTGATGATCGACCCACACCGCCATCGGCGGAACACCGTGCGCAAATCCTGAAGCCGAGCGATATCGCTGAAATCACATTGACCATTGCAAAATTACCACCTTTGGCTCACGTGCCAGAGCTGGTCATCAAACCAATCGGCCAGTCGTTCATTTAATCGCCAAACTCACCGGGGTTTCCAAATTTGTTTCGCGCAGCCTCACCGAAGTCGGCTACAGACTGGTTAAGTCTCTTGAGCAACTCAGGTTGCGGGCAACCCGACGCACCCCGAACCGCCTTGATAACAGTGTTACATTCGTTTTCATCCATAAAAACCGCCGCGTCTAGTAGGCCTTTTTCCTCCCCAGGCGGTATTGCTAGAAAGCCGTGCTTGTCGGCGTGTATCAACTGGCCAGGCTCGACCCTCTGCCCGAAGACCTGCACCTCGCAACCCCAATTGACAGGAACCACATGTGCATGCCCCACACACAGTCGCCTGGCCAGGGCCTTGAAACCGGCATTGGTCATCTCATCAACATCCCGGACCGCACCATCGGTGATAGTTCCGACACACCCCAGGGCACGGTGAATGTTTGCGTTGACCTCGCCCCAGAAGGAGCCAGTCGTTGCCGGCTTGTCCAAATCCTGAACTACAACAATCTTCGGCCCGGGAGCGCCGGAGATGTATTCGCGATATTCCTCAGCACGATGCACTCCGTCTGCCTTATGCCGTGATTGACTCGGCTCGACCTGCAACGTTACCGCCCAACCGACCATCGGCCCCATTTGTGGCATAAAATCCGTTGTGGCCTCTAGGTTGATCGCTGCCTGTGCCGGATCATGCTCAGTGAGTTGCTCCCATCCATTATAGATTGTTGGCGTGTTCCAGCGCTTGAGTTGCAGTATTTCCTCGTGGGGCAACTGGGTGGTAATTTGCTTTTTGTCCATCGGTAAAAAACGTTCAATTGCCTCGAGCGGCATACGCAATGTAACGCCAACCGTTCATCCGACCAATGAAAACCCTCGACCACAGCCTAAGCGAACTAGCGTGCAATCTGTGCTTGTGGTCAGATTTTGCTGGATGAAGCGAACGGTCAGCAACGAGAACCGGTGCTCCTTTTTGGAAGCCCACAAGGTACTTCGCTATTGTGGGTTATGGAAATTCCATCGAAAGAAAGTACGCCATTGAGGCATGTAGCCACCTAAGGATCCCAATTCTGCGGCGAATCAGCGATGGTGACACTGTCCTGCTAGGACTTGGCCAGCCTCATGTACAGTAACTCGGAGCAGGTCAACCGCCGGCCTCGACGATACGACCCGAGTTGATTGTCTTGAAATCACTAAGGTCGTTCCCTTAAATCGGGAAGTGCTGAGGGTCATCGCCATTGCCAACCAAAAGGGGGGAGTCGGGAAAACAACCACGGCTGTGAACCTTTCAGCGTGTCTTGGCTCGCTCGGTAAACACGTGCTGTTGATTGACATGGATGCGCAGGCCAACTGCACCAGCGGCCTTGGCTTCGAGAAATCACCGAACGAAAGCCTTTATCCTGTTCTACTGGGCGAGGGTATCCTCGAGGAGAAAATCAAAGAAACAGAATATGACGGAGTGTCGCTAATCCCCAGCGAGTTCGATCTCTGCGCCGCCGAGGTGGAACTCGCGCGAATGTCGTTCGACGCCGGCACCGGCGACCCCGACCAACATCTCAACTGGTTGAAGGATGCGTTAAAACCGATCGTCAAGCGACGCCGATTTGATGTCGTGATGATCGACTGCCCCCCATCACTGGGCAAACTCACATTAAGCGTGTTAATCGCCGCGAACAGCCTGCTAATCCCGCTCCAATGTGAATATTATCCACTGGAAGGTATTAGCTCAATCACAGACCTGATGGAACAATTGAAAACATCCAAGGTAAACAAAAATCTCGAGTTGGTCGGTGTGTTGATGACGATGTTCGACAGCCGAACAAACCTCTCGCGGATGGTAGTCAACGAGGTGCGCGAGCATTTTGGAGACAAGGTTTTTCGCACGGTGATTCCGCGCGCCACGCGGGTTGCCGAGTCACCAAGTCACGGTAAACCAATTCTTTACTACGACCCTTACAGTGCCGGATCAGTTGCCTACGAAACGGCTGCGGGGGAGCTAATCAACCGGCTAGGGTTGGCCTGAAAAGCCTTGCGGCGACGAGCAGTGAAACCTAGATTCCGCGCCGCCAGAGTAAACCTGATCCAACATCGCAAATATGTATAACTCTCACAGCAAAATCGGCTTCTTTATAGCCGCATTCGTAATCACATCGGCTCAAGTCAGTTCAATCGACTGGACGCAATATCGCGGCCCTAACTGCGACGGCTCTTCTTCGGAGAAACTGATCGTTAGCGACTGGCCAAGCGAAGGCATTCGGCAAGTCTGGAAAACACCAACAAAACACGGTTTCGCTTCGTTTGCCGTGGCAAAAGGCCGAGCATTCACTGTCGTCATGGAGGAAGTTGATGACGTGAATCGTGAAGTATGCTTGGCACTGGATGCGGAAACTGGTCTCAAAATCTGGAGCCAGGCACTCAACATAGCTAAATACGATGGGGGCGGAAAC
>JAKUOU010000126.1 GCA_022451065.1 Pedosphaera sp.
GCATCGCCCCCATCGACTCCGGCCTGTTGGGTTACATCTTCAAAACGAAATTCGTCTCTTTGCAAAAATAGGCCGTTCTTGTCCGGCCCATTGGCCAGGAACAGGTCCGGCCGGCCGTCGCCGTTAAAGTCACCAATGCAAACTCCTCCGCAAACGAACCCGGAGCTGTTCAGGCGGCTGAGCGGATGATTCATGGCCATTCGGTGCGAAAAATCCACGCCGGTCTGCGACGGGGCCAATTTCTCAAAAAGGGGCGCGCCTTCTTCCCGGGCAGGCCGATCACGCAGCGGTTCGGACACAATGGTCGAATGGGGAGCGCGATCGCAACCAACTACCAAAAACACTAGGCAGATTCCGAAAATGGGGTTGGAACACTTCATCGGCGGGGGATTCCTCGGATATCAACTCGGGTTTGTCAATCGACTTTCACTGAACAAATGAACGGCCACTCATAAAAACAACGGTATATCGTGAACAACCTGTGAATATCTTTATTATAAATAAAGGCTGATTGCTTTGATCCGATTCATCAGGTGAGCGTGTGTTTATGTTCTTTTATAAGGGGAGATAGCCGATGATCTGTACCCGGTAAGGTTGGGGCGGCGATTAGTTCCGGTTAATCGTACTTGTTAATCGACAACCCGCAATTAGACATCTATTTTTCCTACCGCGTGAAGGCAGCTCGGAAGAATAGTAGCCACCGGTTCGATCTCCTTCAATCGATCAGGATTCTCAGTCTCATCCTATGCCTCTTTTGGGTCGGTTGCTCTAAAAATTCGACTCCGAAAGAGTCCAACCCTCTTCCGTCATCACCTGAATCAACTGCAATAGTTCCTGTCGTCGAGGGTATCCAAACTGCGCCAGGACTTGAACAAACCACTTTTGTCGCCCCACTCACCGACGCCTATAAGCGCATCGATCCGATCGAGGACGGCTGGGACAGTGAAGCATTCAGTGCTGCCGCGACAAAACAACTCAAACTACTGGCAAAAGAACTGTCCACACCTTCAAAACTGTCCAACGATTCCATCGCCAAATTCTTTATTCAGGATACTGCGTTGAGTCTACAACTTAAGCCGGCCAATTTATCCGAGTTCTACCGCGACTCAGAATTCCATATCCAACGAGGCGGCCCTGAGTCAGCACCTTCACAGAACGATCCTGTCATTGCCTTTCGGTCTCTCCTGTCCACCATTCAGTCCACCAACATCCTTCAAACCGAAGTTAAACTCTACAGGATCGACAAGGCCGGAAACGATTTCACAAGTCGTGTCATGTTTAACGCCACTGGTCAATCCACCGAAGGACCAAAACAAATCAACACTGAATGGCTCTGCCATTGGACACCAGACATCGAGACACCGCATATCAAGAGCATCGCTCTTCTGTCCTACGAGGAATCCATCCGACTTGCCAAAAATAAAACCAGTCTCCTAAACGACTGCACCGCC
The DNA here is from genome assembly GCA_022451065.1 of Pedosphaera sp. GTDB lineage: Bacteria > Verrucomicrobiota > Verrucomicrobiia > Limisphaerales > UBA1096 > UBA1096. The sequence continues at coordinate 1,452 of JAKUOU010000126.1, forward strand.
GACCTTCTGGGCCACAATCAAGCTTACCGGGAACAGTTGCTCCGTTCCACTGACCACTGGCGTGCTCGCATTCCCGTCAACCTCGGGCTTGATGTCGTTGCCAACCACGGACTTGCATTGGGCGATGTGAATGGTGACGGCCTGGACGATCTATACCTTTGTCAGCAAGGAGGATTACCCAACCGCCTTTTCATCCAGAATCCTGATGGAACCCTTACAGATCACACCCGCCAAAGCGGAACCGGCTGGCTCGACTACTGTGCCAGTGCACTGATTGTCGACCTCGACAACGACGGTGATCGCGACCTTGCTGTCTCCCAGGACTTCAAGCTGCTCCTCATGGAAAACGATGGCTCAGGCCGCTTCAGTCTCAGCTTCGGAACCTCCACCCACGCTCAAACCTTCTCCATCAGTGCCGCCGATTTTGATCTCGACGGCGATCTGGACATCTATGCTTGCGGTTATAATCCATCGGCGGACCGAGTTCGTAGTGGTGCGCTCGGAGAACCGCTTCCCTACCACGACGCCCAAAATGGGGGGGCAAATATGCTTCTTAGTAATGACGGTGGTTGGGAGTTCAACGAGGTCACCGAAAACGTCGGCCTCAACCACAACAACAACAGGTTCAGTTTTGCTGCCACGTGGGAGGATTACGACGATGACGGCGATCCTGATCTCTACGTCGCCAACGATTATGGACGAAACAACCTGTATGAAAATACCAGCGGCAGGTTTGTTGATGTCGCCGCCGAACTGGGCATCGAGGATATGGCTTCCGGAATGTCGGCTAGTTGGGGGGATTTCAACAGGGACGGCCGCCTTGATATTTATATCAGCAACATGTTTTCCGCTGCCGGGAATCGCATTACCTTTCAGCGCCAGTTTAAACCCGGTGCCCCCCAAGCAATGCTTGCTCAATACCAACGCCACGCCCGCGGCAACACCCTTTTTCAGGCAGACCAAGAAGGGCGCGGCTTTAGCGATATCAGCGTGGAACAGGGTGTGACCATGGGGCGATGGGCGTGGGGCTCCCGCTTTGTGGATCTGAACAACGACGGCTGGGAAGATCTGGTTGTGGCCAACGGCTTCATAAGCACCGAAGACACAGGCGACTTGTGAAGTGTCTATTGGCGGCAGGTCGTGTCGCAATCACCGGTCGACAATATCACCCCTGAAAACACCGTGCGTTACCGGCAGGGATGGAAGGCGCTTAACCGGCTGCTCCACGAGGACCGTTCCTTTAGCGGCAACGAGCGTAATTGTGCCTTTCTCAATTGCCGAGGCGCCGGTTTTGCGGATATCTCTTCGGTCTCCGGATTCGATTTTCCGGATGACTCCCGGGCTGTCACGGCCGTTGACTGGGATTTCGACGGCGATCTCGACCTGTGGATGACAGCGCGCACCGCACCTCGCCTACGTTTCTTAAGGAACGATTCAGTTGCCAACACCGACTGGGTTGCCGTCAAGTTGTCAGGCAACGGTAAAACAACCAATCGCGATGCCGTGGGTGCCCGTGTCCATCTCTATCTCAAAAACCAGTCTACCCCCCTGATTAGGCGTGTGCACGCCGGTGATGCGTTTCTGTCTCAATCCAGCGGCTGGCTTCACTTTGGCCTTGGCCCAAACGCCATCATTGAAAAGTTACTCGTTCACTGGCCGGGAGGGGCACAAGAATCGATTTCTGGTATCAAACCAGGCGAGCGATTCCTCGTTACTCAGGGAATCGAGAGTGCAAAAACATGGAGTCCACCTCCCAACCGCAAGATCCTCTCTCCCACGAAACCCGCATTTCCTGATCCTGAGCCTTCCGCCCGAATTGTGCTTTCGGCACGGCTCTCGCCCCCTCCAGTCTACGTTCAATCTGAAAGCGGCGTATCCGAACTCCCAGCCGATCGTCTAAAGGGACCGTTGCTCATCAATCTCTGGGCGAGTTGGTGTGCTCCCTGCATCTCTGAACTTCGTGAATGGACCGCGGCCGAATCCAGAATTCGCTCAAAGGGTCTGCGCATACACGTGCTTAACGCTGATACAAAAAATCCAATTGCCGCCAAGCGTGCTTTGGCCAAATTGAAATTCCCTTTTGACGCCGACAACACAACCTCCCAGACCGTTCGCAATCTCGATCTCTTCCAGCGTTCCTTGCTTGATCGTTGGCTTCCCATGCCCGTTCCAGGGAGTTTTTTGATCGATCGTTACGGGCACGTGGCCGTTATCTACAAGGGCCCGGTCAGTGTCGATCAACTCCTTGACGATGTTGATCTGCTCAATGCCGACCCAAAAGTCTGGCGTGACCATTCAGTACCGTTTCCTGGGCGATGGGTTGGGCCTCCTCCGGAGGGTGACCCACTCCGCGTCAACAGTCAGTTCGTCGATCACAACGAAATCGCCGAAGGTCTGAACTATCTCCAGCGACATGTCGCAGTCGCGGAAACAGTCCCGGGTACCAGTCCAAAGGAACTGGCAGATATCTATTTTGTCATCGGGATCATCCTGAAGGAGCGCAAGAATACCGAAGCTGCTCTTGAGGCGTTTGAGAATGCTCTAGCAAGGAACCCTGAGGATTTTCGAATTCTGATGGAACTAGGATCCAACCTGCTCAATCTAATGCGCTTTGAAGAGGCACTCACTCACCTGAATGCCGCGCGAAAAATAAATGCTACCGACGTTCGACTCAAGCGTTCCATTGGAAAGGCCCATTTCCATTTCGCCAACTCTCTCCGTGACGATGGTCAAATCTCCGAAGCCATCGCCAACTATCAGGACGCCCTACGCAACGACACCAAACAACTTGATGCTGCCAATCAACTTTCCCTGCTTCTGGCAACCACGTCAAACGCAGCTCTGCGAAGCCCGACTGAAGCACTTGCATTGTCTGATCGCCTTTGCAGGATCACACAGAATAAGAACCCCGAGTTCCTAGACACCCTTTCCATTGCCTACGCCGCGAACAACAACTTCAAGGCCGCCGCTACCGCTGCTCAACAGGCACTTGAAATCTGGGAAAAATCCAGTAAACCTGAGGCCACCGCCGCCACTCGTTCTCGCCTTACCCTCTACACCGACAAACAGTAAGTAGACAACAGTACGCCTTGCCTTTGTGCAGTATGTCCTGTACCTCGGGGGTGTCCTACCGGTGTGACTGTCAATGGCGGTTTTGATTTGAACCTTAACCAGCCCGACTTTCGTGGTAGTGACAATTGGCTTTTTAGGTTTTGCCATGGGCGTCAGTTCGGCGTGAACAAACACCTTTTCTTCGAAGGATAATTCACTCCAAATTCTCCCCAAAAAAGTCACACTTTAAAGTGCCTAAAGTGCCGCGGCATTTTTGAGGCAAAGAAAAATTATTATTGCATTGTTTTGATTAAAAAAACTCAACATAGGAGAGTGAAAGGTGGCTGGTGCTCCTCGCGGTCTTCAAAACCGTTGTCGGTTCGTGAACGGGCCGAGGTAGGTTCGATTCCTACCCTCTCCGCCAATTTGACTTCGCTCCATGGCTGATCCGGTTCGGCTCACGCAATACTGCCGCAGTGCCGGTTGTGGTTGTAAGATCGCACCGGGGATGCTTGAGAAAATCCTGTCACTAGGCGGTACGGCCGAGCCTGGTCCTCGACTCCTTGTGGGTAATAATTCAAGGGATGACGCGGCTGTGTTCGACCTGGGCAACGGGCAGGCCATTGTCAGCACGACAGATTTCTTCATGCCCATCGTTGATGACCCGTTCGAATTTGGCCAGATCGCCTCTGTTAACGCAATCAGCGACATTTATGCTATGGGGGGTGAACCGCTGATGGCCATCGCCGTGTTCGGTTGGCCCCTGGACAAACTGCCGCACGAGGTTGCCGGCCGCGTGCTAGAAGGCGGCCGTGCAGCCTGTGCCTGCGCGGGCATTTCCCTGGCTGGTGGCCACAGCATCGACTCGCCCGAGCCCATATTTGGACTCGCTGTTACCGGTCAGGTTGCGATAGAGAATTTGAAACGAAATGATTGCGCTGTGCCCGGGTGCAAACTGTTCCTGACAAAGCCCCTGGGTGTCGGTCTCGTTGCCACCGCGCACAAGCGTGGCCTTGCCGATCAAGCCGATTTCCAGCGAGCGCTCAAACAGATGATTACGCTCAACAGCTTGGGCGCATCATTGGGTAGCCTGCCAGGGGTAAAGGCGATGACTGATGTGTCTGGCTTCGGTCTGTTGGGGCATCTCACCGAGATGTGCGAGGGCAGCGGCGTGAGTGCCACCCTGGACAGCGCACGCGTGCCTAGACTGGAGAATGTCGACCGCTATATTGATGAAGATTGCACTTCCGGAGGTACCGATCGCAATTTCGAGAGTTACGGCCAAAAAATCAGTGCCCTGACCAAGCGCCAAAAAGCCTTGCTCTGCGACCCTCAAACCAGCGGCGGTTTGCTCGTTGCGGTGGCTCCCGATGGCCTCACGGCCTTCGAGGAAGCGAGTGCCGGACTCGGTCTTGAATCCTTCGGCCAAATCACCGAGGCCACCGAACCGTTAATCACCGTGAACTAATGGCCGGACCGAGAAACAAACCGCGGGCAATACCCGGCGTCGACACGATACTGGAAGCCGTCACGGATTGTCCGTTGCCCCGTCCCCTTGTGGTTGGTGTTATCCGTGCCGAGTTGCAGTCGCTGCGCAAGGCCGGGTCCATTCCAGGTCACGACGAAATTATTGGCGCCATCCGGCAGCGTCTCGACGATCTGGCATTATCCCGCCTGCAGTCGGTGATCAACGGTACCGGTGTGGTTATCCATACCAATCTAGGTCGTTCGCCGATGATTCCTGTGCCCGCCGCCGGCTGCACTAATCTTGAAATTGACCTGGTGACTGGCCGCAGGGGAGGTCGTGCCGCCTACTTGGAGCGATGCCTTGCCGAGTTGTGTGGGGCTGACGCTGCGATGGTCGTTAACAATTGTGCCGCCGCGCTGGTGCTTAACCTGCGCCATTTCACGGCGCAGAAAACAGAGGTCATAGTTTCGCGAGGCGAACTGGTGCAAATCGGCGGAGGTTTTCGCCTTTCGGAAATTCTTGAATCGAGCGGTGCGAAACTACGCGAGATCGGCGCCACCAACCACACCACCATAGATGACTATGCCAGGGCCATCGGTCCACAGACTGGCCTGCTTTTGAAAGTGCACCGCAGCAATTTTTTCATGGAGGGTTTTGTGGGTGCGCCCGAACGCCGTGAACTGGCAGCGCTCGCCCGGAAAAAACGCGTGCCGTTTGTGGAGGACCTCGGCAGCGGCGTGTTGCTTCCTACCGGGGACTGGGCCGAGGGGCATCATGAACCGATGCCGAGCGAAGTTCTCAAGGATGGCGCGGATATTGTTTGCTTCAGTGGCGACAAGTTGATGGGTGGACCTCAGTCAGGCATCATTGCTGGTAAAGCACGCCATGTGCAGGCGTTGAAAAAGCACCCCTTCTTTCGAGCGCTGCGCTGCGACAAACTGGTATTAAGCGCGCTGCAATCAACTGCCGAGCATTATCTTCACAATCAGGCCGGTACGCTGCCACTGCACCGGATGCTGACGGCTGATCTTGCCTCAATCCAACGGCGCACACGAAAATTGGCCAAGGCGCTGAAGGGGATGCCGGCTGAAATCTGCGTTACACCGGGCCACTCCCAAGTTGGCGGGGGAGCCCTGCCTCAAGTGCCACTTCCTACCGTGACGCTGGATATTGTGCCGGATGATATCCGGCTTAACGATTTCGCCGCACGGCTGCGTCGAGCCACGCCTCCGGTGATCGGTGTCGTTAGCGGCCGTCGTTTCCGTCTCGATTTGCGAACCATTCTTCCAGATCAGGAAAAACCACTCATGAATTCCATCAGGCAAACCCTTGTCTCAAAATGAAAGTGTACCGCTATCCCTGTCACACCCATCGCAGCGGCCCCTGCTGAAATCAAACCTTTGTTGGTGTACTAAAAATGACCCAGCAGCACGCCATTCTCGCCACCGCCGGCCACATAGATCACGGCAAGAGTTCTCTGGTTGAGGCGCTATCTGGAACAGATCC
>JAKUOU010000127.1 GCA_022451065.1 Pedosphaera sp.
TGCGGGGCTTTGCCCTTTCATTTCCACCAATCATCCACCAGGCTCGGCGCCGGAGTATCAAGCTTATGACCACAGAGGAAAAAGTTGAAAACTGGTTTATCCCGCTCTCGACCACCGATCTCACACTCCAGCAGGCGCATTCCCAACTCGACGAGTTCGGCCTCGAGCAGGAGGACGTGCCACTAATCATTCAACTTGTTGAAAACCCCAAATACGACCTGCCGGGCATCGACATCTTTCATGGCGCGACTAATCTCGAGACGCACGACTATATCCACATCTTACTCGGACGCGGTGTAATGATCAAAGACGAGGCGTTCGTGCTCGGGTTCACCATGGGCAGCAGTAATCGCGTCACCACAACCGAAGAGCGACTGTTCTCTTTTCTCACCAAATACATTTACCCAAAGAACTACCAGTTCACCGATGAGGATCTGGATGTATTCAAAGACGCTGTACGACTAGGCTTTATATCCGACTGCCAGTCGCTGGCCAAGGTCGACTACAAAAAATACCTGGACTGGCCCGTGCAAAAAATCCGCGATGACATCAACCTCGAGGTGGATCTGCTCAAGGCCTACTACGCCATCGAGGCTAAGCGCTATCCGCATATCAAGGAATGCACCCGCAACCTCACCGGCTTTTAAGGCATTAACGGCTGGCTTCGAGGTAGGCGACGAGGTCGCTGAGTTGCTGCAGGGTCAAAACCTGATCCATCCCGGCCGGCATTAGTGAAATATTGAGCGGTTCGATATTCCTGATGTTACCACGCTCAATCCGGGTCGTTTTTTCCGGGGAAATCCCGAGTGAAACATGCCCCGCGCCCTGGTCCCTGATGATGCCGACCATCACATCGCCTCCACCGAGGCTCACCTGCATGGTCTCGTAGCTTCGCACGAGACTGGCACCCGGGAAAACAATGGCCTCAAGCAGATCCATCTTTTTCCGCACCTGGCCAATCCGCGTCAGGTCCGGCCCGAACTGGCCTCCGTGGTACGCCATCGAGTGGCAGATAGAGCAACCGGCCTTCGGTCCGCGGAACACCGCCTTGCCCCGGAGCGCATCGCCGTCTGGCAACCGATCGGCCAACTCCCGCAGGCGTTTGGTTTGATCCACCGGAACCGCCCTAGCCTTGGCTAGCAAATCCATCGCCTGCCCCTGGACCGTTTTACCAAAACCCTCGGTGGCCTTTTGCAGCACTGCACCGTCGAGCCCGCGCAACCAACTCGCCTGCCTGAGTACCGCCAATAGCGCCTGGCCAAGCGTTGTGTCTCGACCCCCTCCAAATGCCGGCAGCAGTGTCGTCGCCTCTGCAGCTCCCAAGCTGCCGAGTTGTTTCGCCAGTCGGCCCAACTGCGACTCCGTTAACCTTGCCACCGCCAGCGCCTTGGCTGCGTTGCTACGCTGCGTGAAGGCTCGACCCGCGCTAAGTTGACCAAGCAGATAGCCATACTCTCTCTCGTCTGGGATCAACAGTCCGTCAGAAATCCCGTAGTAAGCCAGTGTGCGCTGCCGATCGCTCAAAGTTGCAGAACGACCGAACCGTCGAAGCGTCTTGGCGACACGTTGCCGCTGCGTCTTGGCCAAGCGTAGGCTCGCGAGCGCCTGCACGGCCGCATGTTGCAGTGGTTCGGCGGTGGAATCGATCGCATCGAGCCAGCCGTCCGGCACGGGATTAACCGGTGCGGACGCCATCGCCGCGAGCACAGTCATACGCTCGGCCTTGCCTCGGGAAACATCGATCAAGGCTCTGGTCAACACAGCCTGGATCGCCGGCGCGGTGGCAAGCTTGGCCAAGCGGGCAGCAAGTGCCTGGCTCTGTGCAGTGGTTTTGATATTTCGCAACTCCCCAGTGTAGTGCTCGGCCAATGCGTCACCCCATTCGGGATGGCGGTCGCATATCCATTCCGCCGTTTTGCGCAGCGCAGCCTCCCTCGACTGGAGTAACGGCAACACATCTGCAGCCGACAAGTTCCCACCCTCCATTTGGTCGAGCGCCACCAACGCGACACAAAGCGCACCAGGCTGCCCTGCCAAGCGCGACAGCGACAGCGCGTCCGGCTGTGCTATCTCGATAAGCGCAAATGTGACCGAATGCTCAAGTGCGCGATCCATCGGCTCGTTGGCCAAGGCCAGAAGTGGTGCAACCGCCTTTGCAGAACCAATCCGACCAAGCGCCTCAGCAACCGCACGACGCACCGGCGACTCAGCATTTTTCAGTAAACCAATCAAGCCAACGACCGCCTCGGCGTCGCGGTGAAGTCCGGCCGAGTGGGCGACCGCCTGCTGAACACTCGGAGTCGAGTTGTCCAACGCCCCAAGAACCGCTTGGCGAGCGGCGGCACCATGAATACGAGTCAGAGTCCAAACAGCATTCAGCCTCGCTCGCTCGCTCCCCTGCCGGAGCTGCCTGCTTAAGGGCAGGACGGCAGCCTCCCCGCGCTTGGCCAAGGCCGCGATGGCGCGCCGCCGCAGAGCTGGCCGCTCGTCGTCCAGCAGCAAAACCAAGCGCTCGGTGCTGAGATTTGGCCAATTCAATTTCGCCCCATACGGATCGTCCGGTGATTTGGCGCCAATTTTTTTTACGCGATAAATCGCGCCCAAAACTTCCGGACGCCAAAACTGCGACGTCGGGCAGCAGAGCTTGTACCAGCCGCCGGTGTTGAGCACGAGCAGGCTACCGTCGGCATCCTCAAGCACGTCGGTCGGGTGAAAGTCGGAGTTGGTCGTGGCCAGAAAATCGGAATCCTCCGTGCGAAACGTCGAGCCGTCTGGAATCAGCACGTGCCGCTGCACTTTGTTGAGGTTGAACTGACAGGAGAACAGATTGCCGGTGAAGTCGCTGCCCAACACGGCCGACTCGTAAAGCTCCAGGCCACATGGCGCAGCCGGGCCCAGTTGTGTCATTACCGGCATCAGATCGCCAGTGCTCGGGTGACTGTTGACCACGCCGTGCGGCTTGCCGTAGACGCCGCCGTAAATGGCATGTACCATGCCGTCGCGCTGGCCGCCGGCGGGATACTGAAAGAATGTGGTGGTGAAAAACCGCTCGCCGCTGGGCGAAAAGACGACATCCACAGGGTTGTCCATCCCGCCAACCATCACCGGTTCGTGCGCGCCACCCGATGCGTGTCGCCGGAAAATATGCGCGGCACTCGTGACACGCTCGCCGCCGCGGTACGCCGCATAGCGCTGCTCGGCAAACGCCCCCTTGCACCAGTAGATCCAACCGTCGCGTCCAAGGTACGGCCCATGTAGGTCGTTGGCGCAGCCGGTAAGCGTTTTTCCATCGAACCATTCCTCGCGCTGGTCGGCCACGCCGTCGTCGTCGGTATCCGTCAGCCGCCAGATGCTCGGCGGCGCGGCGACATAAAGCGAACCATCGTGCCACAGAGTACCCTCGGGAAACATCATCCTCTCGGCAAAAACGACAGAATGATCGAACTGTCCGTCACCGTCGCGATCCTCCAGTCGGACAATGCGGTGCGGCTTTTCGGCCAACTGTTTCTTGACCGGATCATTCGATCCGGAAGAATCGGCAACGTACAATCGCCCCTGTTCATCAAGCGAGCCCGTGATAGGCCGATCGACCAACGGTGGCCCCGCAACACGTTCCACGATGAAGCCATCCGGCACGGTGAAGACCGTTTCGCCCAGTGTCACTTCTACAGCAGTTGCCTTAGCCAATAGCGAAACGGCAGCTAAACCAACGACCAGCGGTCGAAGCATCCAGGACATGCAGGGAATTTAACAGAGGGCTTGATAGTCGAAAGGGAAAAGTGGTTGTCCCGCTAGGATTTGAACCTAAACTAACGGTGTCAAAGACCGCTGTGCTACCATTACACCACGGGACAGTGGCAGGCCTCTATGTAAGGGCAAAACAAAAAATTTACGAGTCTTTTTTACTAAACACTCGCAGAGTAAAACCTAGCTGTGGTCGTGTGCAAGGATGGCCGCCCCGGTAATGCCCGCATCGTCCCCCAATGAAGTGGCCATGATCCGCACATGCCGTGCTCCAGGCATTATCCGCTCCATGGCAACCTCCCGTACAATTGGGATCATGGTGGCATGAAGTTGCTCGACCAGTCCTCCGCCAAGTGCAACCACCTCCGGGTTCAGCAAGTTGCAGAGGTTGGCGATGGCTAGGCCGGTGTAAAAGCAGGTTTCGTTCAGCACCTTTATGGAAAGCTTGTCCCCATCCTCGATGGCACGCCGGAGTTTGCCGCTGCGTATCTTGGTCAAAGAATTGCCACCATTATCCATCAACAGGGTTTTGCGCCCATCCTTCACAGCCGCCTTGACCTTATTGAAAATCGCCGTGCGACTGGCGAGTGCCTCGAAGCACCCGCTTGTTCCACAGCCACAGACCGGCCCATCCGGGTCGAGAACCATGTGCCCCACCTCACCAGCCGCCCGTGTGGCCCCGGTCAGGAAGACTCCATTGGTGATGATACCGGCGCCGATGCCGGTGCCAAGAAATATGCTAACCATGTCGTTGGGCTTGGCTTCCAGTTCAAGCCGGTGAATGCCGATCGCGGCCACATTACAGTCGTTTCCCAGCCAAACCGGACAGCCCAGCTGGGCCTCTAGGTCAGCCTTCAGCGGGGCATCGCGCCAGTCCAGATTCGGGGCGAACAACACCCGCGACTCATCGCTGCTGATCGAGCCTGGCGCACCGATGCCTGCGCCGCTGACCTTTTCCGGATCAACGCCGGCCAACTCGGCGGCAGACCGAACCGTCTCAACAATCCGACTACACACAGCAACATACCCCTCCTCCGGCTTAGTCTTGGTTTTGTCCGAGGCGAGGCAGTGGTGCTCGGAATCGAAAATGCCGGCTAGTATCTTAGTCCCGCCGAGATCCACCCCGATGTAAAGTTCATCCATAGGTGATCGTTGGCTTAACCAAGGACACGCTCCACGTTGCCGCGCAGTTCCCGGTTCAGCTCACTCATCGACCGATCGGCATCGATGGTGGTGAACCCCCATGTCTTGCGAAGTTCATCAAACTTGTCTGCCATCAGCTTCTGGTACTGGACAAAACTGTCGAACATATCCAGCGAAAGTCCGAGATCCATGCCGCTCTCCCAATAGTCGAGCGTATGATTCTTCATGAAGTTGCGCTGGATCAGTTTCTCCGGTGGGAGCTTCAGGTAAAACACCGCGTCCGGCTTGAGCGCGATGCTGTAGAGGCTCTTCACCCAGTCCGAGTCGAGTCCGCGCACCATGTCCCGCGCCATGAGCGTGTAAATATACCGATCAGCCAACACAATGAAACCGGCGCGCAGCGACGGAATAATAATATTCTCCAGTTGATCGGCAAAATCTGTCGCATAAAATAAACTCATCGTTGTGCGATTAAGAATATTCCCGTTCTTCGCGCTCTCGAGTTCCTCGCTGGCGAGGTTAGACCGCTTCAGACCAACCTGAGTGGTGGCGTGGCCGCTGGCCTCAAGCCAATCGACCAGACGTCGAATCTGCGTCGAGCGCCCCGAGCCATCGGCGCCCTCGATCACGATCAACCGGCCGGTCAACTCGCTGGGCCTGATCCCGGGCAGCGCGTGCCCAAGGAAGCGCTTGGTTAGGGGCCTAGGCGACTTCACACACGAGGTGGCATTCCGTCTCCCGGTTGGTTTGCGCCTGGCTGTCATGTCGATTGATCGAGTTCGTATTGGCCAAGGTCGATCGCATTTGCCAACCGTTGGCGGACGGTTTCCTGCTGTTTCTCGATCGGCTGGTTGGCATTGATTTGGATCATCCCAAACTCGCTCTTCATCGCGGAGTATGCCTTTAGCAATCGGCCTTGAAAAACCTTGAAACTCTCCTCGAGGTCGCCTGACAGGCCGAGGTCCATCCCCGCCTCGTGGTACTTAAGTTGCGGGCGGCCCTGCAAAATGCGATTAAGCGACACATCGAGCGGAGCCTTAAAAAAAAACGTCAGATCCGGCACCGCGGCGAAACTGTAAATGCGCCGCACCCAATCCGGCGAGCAGCCTCGGACGGTATCGCGCGCGAACGCCGTGAACTTGTATCGATCACAGAGCACGATGTAGCCTGCCTTTAGCAGCGGCACGAGTTGGCGCTCGTAGCGGTCAGCGAAGTCAGTGGCGTGAATCAGGCTGAAGGTCGTCGGCGTGAGCAGTCGTTCCTCCTTGCCTCGGCGGGTGGCGCTCTTCACCAGCTCGGACGAATTCCACTCGCTAAAGAAAACTTTAAGACCCTGCAACTCCAACCAACGCTTGAGAAGGTATAACTGCGTGGACTTGCCAGAGCCATCGATCCCTTCGACGGCAATCAACCGCCCGGGATATCCAAGTTGCGCAAAGGTTTTCTCCGTCTTGTTTTTCAACTGCTAAAAAAGAAGAATCGACTGAAATAATTGAATCATTCCAATCGAAACACCAATCACAAGACCAAACACTTGTGGGAAAAAGTTGATCACAACAATGAGAATAATGAAGCCGTATTGTGAGATCCGCATGTACGTTTCCTCGCTCATACCAATGACATGGCGCATCACGTGCGACCCGTCCAGCGGCGGGATAGGAATCAGATTGAACACGCACAAAATCATGCTCAGGAACGCGATCATCAGCATTTGATGAATGACACTGGCATCAGACCAATCCCCCAGCGCAAGGCCTAATCGGTAAAGGGCAAGAATGACAAAAGCCAAGATCACATTCATTGCCGGGCCGGCCATTGAGACAAGAATGTCATCGCGTTTGAGGTTGCCGTAATTGCTTGGATTAACTGGTACCGGCTTGGCCCAGCCGAATATGGCGAAGCCAAATTCCGTGTTGGTCGCCGTAAAAAGAACCAGCACCCACGGGATCAGCACTGTACCGATCGGGTCAATGTGCACAATGGGATTGATGGTCATTCGGCCCATTATCCGTGCAGTATCGTCACCGCACCTGTGCGCCGCCCAAGCATGGCCGTACTCATGAAAGGAGAGAAGTACCACAAGGCACATCCACATTGCCGCGCCTGTAGCCAGTTGTGACGGGTCAATTCCCACGGAGACGCAGCGTATCAGACTGTCGGGGGCGTCCCAACCAAAACTCGCTCGCGCATTTCTTCTGGCAGCCACTGGGCGTTCACGCAGTTGATCAGTTTCTCGCCGCGCAACGCCCGAACGATTTCCTCTGCCGCTTTGGTACGCATTTCCAATAATCCCTCGACGGAGTAAAATGCAGTGTGCGGCGTGAGGATCAGGTTGGTCTTCGTTTCATCGGTTTCGCGCCAAAGCTGAATCAGAGGCTCGTCTACCCGGGCCGGCTCCGTCGGGAGTACGTCAACACCCGCCCCGGCAATTTTCCCCTCCCGTAAAGCCTTGGCCAACGCCGCGGTGTCCGCCCCCGCGCCACGCGCCGTGTTC
>JAKUOU010000128.1 GCA_022451065.1 Pedosphaera sp.
CCAATCCCACGATGTCCGCCCCGGCGAGCCATCTCGTGTAGCCCGGCAGCAGATCACCGAGTCTGGAATCCAGTTCGCGCTTGGCCAAACCGACGACCAGACGTGTCATCCGTTCGCCGTCGTTGTTGAACACATCGTCCACCCGGCCAAACGGCGTTTGCGTCTCGACCAGCATGTCGAGATCGCCGTCGCCATCGAGGTCAGAGAGCGTGATGGGCGGCGTATCGCGCGGAGCAGGTGCCTTGGCCGGCCCGCCTGCCCAAGTGACGGCGAAAGCCATCCCGGCTGTGATGCAAGCGGCGAAAAAAACAACCTTCCAGCGACGGACCAGATGCTTGGCCTGGCGAATAAGGGAAATCAAGGTTGGGTTGCGTTGATGGTTATCGGGTTTCAGTGAAGGTAACGAGCCGCGATTATGACCTCTCGACCTCGACCGAGTCAATGCCTTGCGCCTACAACGAACCTCCCTATACTGCCGCCCGTGCTGGATATCAGACAGTTTCGGGACACCCCCGATCTCGTCCGTGAACGCCTCGCCACCCGGGGGGAGGAATTCGCAGCCAAGGTGGACGTTGTCGTGCGGCTCGACGCCGAGCGACGCGAAGCCATCACCGTCGTCGAGGAACTCAAGGCCAGGCGCAACGCCGCCTCGAAGGAAATCGGCATGCTCATGGGCCAGAAAAAGACCGACGACGCCGAGGCTAAAAAAGCCGAGGTCCGTGATATCGGCGACCAGATTTCCGAGCTGGACAACCAAACCGCTCAAGCCGACGCCGAGCTGCGCGACACACTATTGCGCTTGCCCAATCTCCCGCACGCCGATGTGCCGATCGGTGCCAGCGAGGAGGACAATCGGGAAATCCGCCAGTGGGGTGAAAAGCCAAACCACGATTTCGAACCGAAACCTCACACCGAACTTTGCGAAAGCCTCGGTCTGGTGGACTTCGCCAGGGGGGCCAAGCTCGCTGGCAGCGGCTTCCTGCTATACAGCGGCTGGGGGGCAAGGCTCGAGCGGGCGCTGATCCAGTACCTGCTTGACCTGCACGTGCACGAGCACGGCTACACCGAGGTATCGCCGCCTTTCATGGTCGACCACGACTGCATGATCGGCGTTGGCCAGTTTCCCAAGTTCGAGGACCAGGCCTACATGGTGCAGGAAGGGCTCGACGAGGAGAGCCGGGGCAAACTGTACCTTGTCCCCACCGCCGAGGCGCCGGTCGCCAACATCCACCGCGAGGAACTGCTCAAGGCCGGCGAGCTGCCGAAAAACTACTGCGCCTACAGCCCCTGCTTCCGGGCCGAGGCCGGCGCCGCCGGGGTCGGCACACGCGGCATGATCCGCGTACACCAGTTCGACAAGGTCGAGCTCATCAAGATCGTCGAGCCGGAAGGCAGTTACAGTGAACTCGACAGTATGCTCGGCCACGCCGAGAAGGTGCTGCAGTCGCTCAATCTCCACTACCGCATCCTGCAACTCTGCACCGCTGACATGAGCTTCGGCAGCGCGACCACCTACGACATCGAGGTCTGGGCGCCGGGCCAGGGCGACTACCTCGAGGTGTCCAGCTGTTCCAATTGCGAGGACTACCAGGCCCGACGCATGAACCTGCGCTACAAGGACGACGGCGGCAAAAACCGGCATCCGCATATTCTCAACGGCAGCGGCACGGCGCTCGCGCGACTGTTCGTCGCGCTCATTGAGACCTACCAGCAATCGGACGGCAGCATCCTCATTCCGGAGCCAATTCAGCCGTACCTGCGTGCCGAGCGCATTCCTGCGAACTGATTTTCCGGTCGCTCTCTCGTCATGAACATCCTCCACGCCAGCAGCGAGGTGTTTCCATATTCCAAGACGGGCGGGTTGGCGGATGCCACTGCGGCACTGGCCAAGGCTCAGGCTTCGGCTGGTCACACCGTCACCCTCGTCACGCCGTTGTACCGCGGCATCCGCGAGAAACTCGACGATATCGGGCCAAGCGGCATTGAGCTGCAAGTCCCGCTTGGCCAAGCGAAGTTGCAAGCCAAGGTTTGGAGACTCGAGCAGGAGCCGAACCTGACCGTGCTGTTCATCGACCAACCGCAATTGTTCGATCGAGAAAGCCTTTACGGCGAGGCCGACGATGCTGAGCGGTTCATTTTTTTTTCCAAGTGTGTCTCCCGCTTGACCAAACTTAAGTACTTGGATCTGGGAATCGTCCACGCACACGACTGGCAAAGCGGCCTCGTCATGCCGCTACTGGATTGCGAACGAGTCGGTAAGGTTTTCACCATCCACAACGCCGCATACCAGGGGCGCTTCGCCGCTGAAAAGTTTGATCTGACCGGCCTGCCGAAGGCGTATTTTGACTGGCGCCAACTTGAGTTCCACGGCGAAGTCAACTTCCTCAAGGGCGGCATCGTGTTCGCCGACCTTGTCACTACCGTGAGCCCACGCTACGCCCGCGAGTTAGTCACACAGGAATACGGCTGCGGCCTCGAAGGTGTGTTTCAGGCCAGGGACGATACCTTGGCAGGCGTGCTAAACGGGGTTGACTACACAGAGTGGAACACGACGAACAATCCGCATCTCTCGGCCGCCTACTGCGCAGACTCGCTCGACGGCAAGTCTGCCAACAAACAGACGCTGCAACAGGAGGTTGGCCTGCCGGCATGCGACACTGTGCCGCTGTTCGGCAACATCAGCCGTTTCACGGACCAAAAGGGCATCGATATTTTGATCGAAGCGCTGGAGGAGCGACTCGGTGACGAAGCGGCATTTCAGTTTGCCGGCCTGGGAATGGGTGATCGGTTCCTTGAACGAGCGATGAGCAACTTGGCCAAGCGGCATCCCAACCAGATTGCTGTGAAAATCGGCTACGACAAAGGCTTGGCACACCGCATCGAGGCCGGCAGTGATTTTTATGTGATGCCATCCCGCTTCGAACCGTGCGGCCTGAACCAACTTTATAGCCTGCGCTACGGCTCAGTGCCCATCGTGCGCGCCACCGGGGGGTTGGACGACTCGGTGATCGATCTTGACCAAGGAGAGGACACAGCGACCGGTATCAAGTTTGGCGACTGCTCGGCGGAAGCACTTGGCCAAGCGCTTGGCCGCGCACTGGCGCTTTACGCCAAGCCCAAGAACCTGGCCAAGGTGCGCGACAATGGCATGCGGGCCGACTTTTCGTGGAGGCAAACCACGGCCGAGTACGGGAGGCTGTACGCGAAGATTATTTGAACGGCGGCTTGGACTGCGTTTTGCGGTTCGGCAGTTCCAATTTGCGATCCGGTTGCCGCTCGAAAAACCCTCCACGTTCTCGCTTTGAGAGCTTTCTTTCCACCCTCTTAAGCCTCGCCTCGTTTTCGGCCTTGAACTCGGCCTCAGCCTCGCGGATGCCGGGAAGACGCTGGCGTTCCTGTGAAACGATGAGGGCAGCATCCTCGGGCGACTTAAGAATAGTTGGCCGGATCAAGACGAGCAGTTCCGAGCGCTTGTTCGTGTTGGATTCATTCTTGAACAGGTTACCCAGCAGAGGGATGTCTTTCAGAAACGGAACGCCTGACTCGGTTCCAGTCTTTGAATTGCGGATAAATCCCCCTAGAAGAATCGTATCTCCATCCCTAACCGAGACGGTGGAAGCAGCCTCGCGCTCAGTGG
Source organism: Pedosphaera sp. (assembly GCA_022451065.1). Taxonomy (GTDB): domain Bacteria; phylum Verrucomicrobiota; class Verrucomicrobiia; order Limisphaerales; family UBA1096; genus UBA1096. The sequence goes on from JAKUOU010000128.1 coordinate 3,638, forward strand.
TTTGAGGTGCCTTCATGCCGGCGCTCCCCTGCTGCCCGCCGCCCATGTCGATAAACCCGTCCAGTTCGGAAATGGTTTGTTGAATCTCCATGACAACCAAGTCATCGGGAGTAATGTACGGCGTCACATCCAAGGTGATCCCCACATTCAGGAATTGAGTGTATCCACCACCTCCATAACCTCCATAACCTCCGTAACCGCCATAACCACCGCCATAACCACCATAACCGCTACTCCCCTGATAAGGGACCTGCTCTCCGTTAAAGAATGTCGCCGGGACGGCGTGGCTGGTCTGAACACGCGGAGTTTGCAGTACCTTGGCTGAGCTGCTGTTGGCAAGCGCGCTCATGGCAAACTCGAGAGAGTTATCATAGCGACTGATGTAGGAGAAGCCACCGCTCAAGGCCCCGGCCCCGAGGGAGCCCAAAGCATTCCCGGCAGCGGCAGCCACGTTGCTAACATTGTCGCCACCCCCCTGTTCCGCACCGTTGTTGACGGTTGGAGGTGTTGAAGGAGCGGCTCCAGCAGTTGACGGACCGCCGTTCATGAAGCCGCCAATGTGACGGGTGTCTCCCGGTCCTGCCGCTTCATGCATAAAGGCGTTCACGCCCATTTCCATCCCGTCGGTCAGGGTCACGTTCACGATGATGGCTTCAATAAGCACCTGCGCCAACAGACTGTCCACGTGTGTCACAATCTCATCGATCTTGACCATGTCGGCATCATTGGCGAATATGATAAGCGAATTGGATCTGTAATCCGGGATAATACGGGCATTCTCCAGTATCTGGATGTCGCCGCCGGCGGCACGGTTCACGATGCCCTGCAGACGGTTACGAAATGAGTTGGACGAGCTGCCGGATGAGGACGCCTGCATCGGTCTCACCCCACGGCTCGATGAGGAACTCCGTGAAGATGAAGAACCGGTCCGGCCGGAGGAAGTCCTTGAAGTGGGCGATGTTCTCGAGCTGCTGGAGGATGAACTTGGCCGGGATCCCCCGGAGCCAGTGATCAAGTCCTGCATTGTGGCATAGATTTCCTCCACCTTGCCGTAGCGAATCGGAATGACCTTCAGTTTGTAGTCTTCCTCCGGCTTGATATCAATGCGCTCGAGCAGCTCGAGCATCCGCTTGATGTTGGAGGAGTTGTCGCGCAGGACAAGCGTCTTGCTGACATCCAGCGCCACGATGCCAGCCGCATTCTTGGCCATGGGAGTGAGCATCGGAACCGCCTCGCTGGGCAGCATGTTTTTCAACTGCGTGATGTGGGTAATGTATTGGTTGGCCTCCGGCAGTTCGTCGGCGCTGGTGATGGTCGAGAATGCCGCGCCCTCCTGCAACGCATTGGCACTGGGCACGAAGGTGACAAACTTCTCCCCCACCGGAATGGTGGTGTAGCCGTTGAGCGAGAGTACGCTGTCCATGGCCTGTACGGCTTCATCGACAGTCAGTGGCGTCTGTGCCTGGAGAGTGACGTTAAGGTTGGGCAATGCCGAAGCACGCAGGATGGTGCGCTTAACATAGTTGGCGTAGATCTCGAGGAACTGCTCAAGCGGCATGTTGACCAGTTGCAGGTCGGCCATTGGGATGATTGTGTCATTGGCAGCAGGATCAGCCACGGCGGCAGGGTCAGCCGGGGCGACATTGCCTGGAGTCGGCGGGGCCGGTGGGACAGGCGGGTTCACGGGCTGCGCTTGGCCTAGCGCGGCAAATGCCAGCGCCAGGACACCAGTAGTCAGGTTTTTCATGGCTCTCGAGTGTTTAATGTAAAGTTTCATGGGTTCATTGCGTCTTGCGGACCGGCCGGGTGGGAATGGTGCGCTTGGGCACCGTACGCTTGCCGCCACTCGGCTTCGTCTCCGGCTTGGCTTCCGCAGGCTTGGCTTCCGCAGGCTTGGCTTTGTCCTTGGCTTCTGCGGGCTTGGATTCACTTGCAGCTGGTTCGGTCTTGGCCTTGGCTTCGCTTGCAGTCGGCTGGGTTCCAAAAGTTTTGGGGTCCTTTTGATAACTGGCGGTCAGGTTCATCCAGCCATCCAGCCGGTAACGATTTTTGTCCGGCTGAATTTGCATATCACTCACGCGCACCATCGAGTCGCTGCCGCCGAGCTCCCAGAGGAACTTGACGATGTCGCTTTCCTTGCTTGAGAAATCGATCTTAATTGATTTCTCAATGAAAAACTCGTTGGTCTTGGAGGTTGTGCGCCCGAGACGGCTCACCTGCACGCCGGTGACCGCGGTGAGTCTGTTGATGATTTTACGCATGTCCAACCCCTGCTCCTTCAGGACCACCGCCGAGCCCATGCCTTCCAAATCGCTAACACGGCGATTGTATTCATCTGTCTTGTCAATTTCCCCCTGAAAGCGTTCCAGATCCTGATCAGCCCTTGTAATCTTCTGCCGAGTCGCTCCCGGATCAGGAATCATCCCCCACACCATCCACGCGAGCGCACACATCAGCACAACGAGCACGAACATGACCAGCCGCCGCTCACCGCTGCTGAGATTCAACTTGTCAAATATGCTCTGGTTACTCGCCATTAAAGTCACATGTCAACGACCAGACGGTCTGTTTTTTTCTCGTGTCCTGCCGGATCGAATCGGCCCTCACGCCGGAGAACAGTGCCTTGCCATTGTCCGACTCCATCCGCGTGAGCGCCTCCTGGTAATCGTCAATCAACGTCGCCTTTCCGGCATCCGCCGCGCCGGTGATCAGCAATTTCCGGCCGGTGCTGCCGTCAACTGCGCGGCTCGACTCAAACCTCATCCGGGTGAACTTCATCTCGGCAGGAAGTCCGGTTGATACTTTGTCCCAAGCAGCAAGTGCGGCGAATTTAAGCGCCTTTTGTTTCTCAAGCGTCTCCACCTTGGCCTTGAGCAGAAGCGCTTTGGTGTACTGGTTGGATTTCACGGTCACCAAGTCATGCTTATCCTGCAACGTGCTCTGTAGCATGCTCCCGTAAACGTAAAAACCGAGCAGCCCCAGCAGCATCAACGCCACCACACCCTTGATCCCCTCCATCCACAGGCCGTCCTGAAACCGTTGCCGGTTGCGGACGCTGTACTCCTCGATCATCAGGCCGGGCGCCGTCGTCCGAGCGGCAAACTCCACGGCCGCCGTGGCAAGGTCCACCTCGCTCGCCGGCTCGACTTCGCGGATGCGATCGCCGAAGCACTTGGCCAAGGCCGCATTCCAGTCGCCCGCCACGTCGCCGCGCTTGGCCAAGTGGCAGGCCGGCTCGCCCGGCATCCAGCCGGCGACCTCTCCCGCCCAGGCAACACTGTTGATTTTCTCTGCCAAGGTATCGCGGCTGGCCTCGTGATCCGGAAGGTTGAATGAGTTGACATCGCACAACCGGCCACCGAACCACCAAGACACCAGCGCCAGCACCGAGTCGGCACCCTGAACGAGCTGAATGTGCGCCCCGTCCTCCCTTGGCTCACCGGGCACCAGCTCGCGCAGCAGCGGCACCTCCACCCGGTCGGCAAGAAAATTGGCGGCCTCCAGTTGCTCGAGTCGCTCCTGCACAACGCTCCGCTCGGCAATCGTGACCAGCACTGTCTGGTCGCCCCCCGGACTG
>JAKUOU010000129.1 GCA_022451065.1 Pedosphaera sp.
TCCGACTTGAAGCCCTTAAACAATTTGCCGTTGGGCCCCTCGAGGAAGGCGGCTTCCTTGTAACGGTTTTCACCATCGAGAATGAGCACGGTGCCATCTGCGTATTTCATACGGATCTCCCGCCAAGGCAACACCGCGTCGTGATGTTGTTTCTGGGTGTCGGCCTCGATCTCGACCGGGCTTTCATTATCCTTACCCATGATGTACTGGACTGGATCAAGATAATGCTGGCCCATATCGCCCAAACCGCCGCCGTCGTAGTCCCAGTAACCTCGGAAGGTGCCGTGCACACGGTGCGGGTGGTATGGCTTGAACGGAGCCGGGCCAAGCCACATCTCGTAGTCGAGTTGCTTAGGCACCGGCTGAGGTTTCAAGTCGGTCCGACCGCTCCAGTTGTGTTTCCAATTGAAACCGGTAATGCCACTGACGGTGACCTTGAGCGGGCCACCGAGGATGCCGCTCTGCACAAGCTTCCTGATCGGCTTGACTTCGGTGCCCATGCCGTAAAACCCAGAGCGAAAACGGAACCATGTGTTCAGGCGGAAGATGCGCTTGTGCTTGTTGACCGCCTCAATAATCTTTTCGCCTTCGTAAATCGTTCGGCTCATTGGCTTCTCGCACCAGATGTCTTTGCCGGCCTTGGCGGCGGCAATGGAGATCAGCGCGTGCCAGTGCGGCGGAGTGGGAACATGGACGACATCGATGTCCTTACGCTCCAACACCTCCCGGAAATCCTTGTAGGCCTTGACGTCAGGGCCGCCCGCTTTTTGGGCCGCCTTGAGGTGGTTTTCGTCGACGTCACAAACAGCCAGTAACTTTGCCTTCGGGTTAACGCCCTTGAGGTGTCCGCGGCCCATGCCACCGGTGCCAATCACGGCCTTTGTGATGACATCGCTGGGGGGCGTCTGTCCTTTACCGATAACGTGGCGAGGTACGATGCTTATGGTTGCTGCCGCAGCAACAGCGCGACTGGCAAACTGCCGACGAGTGATTTGATTTTTATGCTTCATAATGCCTGATGGGCGAAACCCTACACCTACTCGCTGTGAAAATAAAGGATGCGAATATCCTGTGGAGACAGCCTACGCAGCAGCGAGATGTACTTGCGCGAATCGCTCCCAATCTTGGCTGTCACCTCAACCTCGAAAGTCGCGCTTTCGGTGGCCAAGAATTGCTGGATCATACTGGGATCCATCCCGAAAGGCTCCAATACCGCTCCGATCTGGTTGGGGCTGCGATATGGCATGTCATCCTCAGTGCCGATGGCGCCGTCCGGACCCGCCCGGTACATGACGATTTCACCAGCGATCAACGGATCCATCCCGGGTAGCAGCTCCAGTACCTGGGCTGGAGCCGTGTTGACGTTGATCAAGCCCCCTGAAATAGCGGTGAAGTTCTTGGCAAACACGTTGTACAAACTCGGCGCATCCTTGAATCCCTGCACCAACTTCAACTCGGTGATGTGATCCAGCGGGCCGTTCTTTGAGTAGTAGGGGGGGAACTCGCTCAGGTAATCATCGCTCTCGGCACCATTGAGTCCGGGGTTGTCATCTTGGTCGATCCAGTCCCGGAGCGAGTCGATGAACACGTCCAAATCAGTTGCGTCCACGCCGCCTTGCATCTCGAGGATGTAACGCAACAACGGTTCCTTAGCGCTGTTGATGTTGAGCTTGCGCTCCATGTCGGTGATCTTGATGGAGAACGTCCCGTTTCCCAGTTTCACGTTGGTCATCGGCAACTGCTCCCAAGGCTCAAGCTCGGCCATGGCATCCATACCGATGCGGCCGGGGCCTCCGGCCCATTTTTGGTGCAGGGCATCCATCCGTTCCTCACCGGGAGCGCGCTTGGAAAGGAGGTAGCGGGCCAACTCCACCCCGGAGCGCCCCAGCCAATCCATGTCGGGATTAAAACGCGTGTTGCGGGCCAGCTTGGTCTCAACGCGCATCGAATAGGCAAAACCGGTCACGATCACCGTCAGCGCCGCGACGATGATCATCACTATAATTAAAGCGATCCCATGATCGCGTTTGGCCGGACGAAAGGTCATGGCCTGCCCCCTCCCCCGGAACCGCCTCCTCCACCCCGTGAACTGCCTCCCCGAGAGCCTCCCCGATCTCTGCTGTCGCCAAAGTTCCCGTCCGGGCCTCGCCTACTTCCGCTCGAGCTACGCGAGTTGCCGCCTGAGCGGTTAAACATGTTTCCGCTTGGATATCTCGGCCCATCCCCGCGGGAGCGAGACGCGCCGTCCCTCGAATCTCTGCCGCTCGAGCCACGCCCACCGCCAGCCCCAGCAACACCAAGCTGAAACTCCGCCGGCACGGCCGATGAGGCTAGTGCGATCAGCTTGTGGTTTTCGAAAACCGCCTCTCCGTGCTGGAACGACAGGGTGACGTGGGCCATCACCGGTAACTCGTTTGTGTAGAGCCACTCCTCCTCCCACTCCTCTGCACCGTCAGGCAGGAATTCCACATTGAACGCCACCACATCATTAGCCAGCACGAGCGGGTTTTCCAAATCGTCGATGTTTGCCTCGTAAAGGAACGGCTGCTGGCGCAGCACCAGCCTTCCCAGACCATTGGTACCCGGCTCCACTGAGAAGTTCACCCGCCGCATTGGCTGGTATTCGAATAGCGCGCTGCGCGGGAAGGTCTCCGGCAGATGCGAAACAAAGCTAAGATAGGTGGAGTCGCCCCTGCCTTCGGCGATGAATGTGTAGTTGGTCTCGTTGGCAAGGAAGTATTTGACCGAGCCAAGTGACTGCTCGAGAGCCCGCATGGCAATCCGTTTGCGCTGGGCATCCGCCGATGCCTCAAGGCCGATGCGCGTAGCGCGGTGTATCGCGGTCCAGCTTGTGTAAATGCCGGTGATAATCAGTGCGAAAATCGACAAGGCGATCAGGATCTCGATTAACGTGAATGCCGACTGGTCCCTGCGCTTGGCCAAGCGCTCTTGTCCAAAAATGAAATTATAGCAGTTAATTTTCATCTTCCTCGCGACCTCGTATCGGTGCGGTTTCGGCTTGAACTGCTGGAGCCTCGACTCGATGTCGATCGAGAGGAACGTGAATTGCGCGTCGATCCAACCCGCGACCGGGAGATGCCATTGGCGCCATTCCCCTGGCCGCGGTACATCAACACGCTGTGTCGTTGCGCAGTTTCACCCGGACCGTTGAGAGTGATGTCCACCTGGTACAGCCCCTGGTCGTCGATGTCGCCGCCAAACTCCTCGAGCACCGGATACATGTATACTTCACGCGTCCAGTTCCAGCCGGGGTAGTGATCGCCAAAGTCCCCCGTTTCGAAACCCTCCTCGACCACGTTGGTCAGCGACAACTCAGATGCCACCCAGCCGATGTCCGGCTCGACAAATTCCAGCCGCCGCGCCGTGTTCAGGCTCTGCGTGGTGAGCGAGAGCAGCCCGAACATGCAGATGAAAAAGATGCCCATCGCGATCGTCACCTCGATCAGCGAAAAGCCATCCCGCCTTGCCAAGCGGACTCTTTTAATACTGCAGAATCTCATACTCTGTCTTGATATAAGCCAAGCCTGTCACCGAGTCCAACTGCACAAACCGCAGTACTTGATCGCCATACTCATGCCGCATCCCGATCGTGAACTCGTCCGACGTGCCGTTGGTATAAAACTTGACCTCAACCTGGTCCTCATCCAACGGGTCGTTGAAGTTCACAGAAATAAAATGAATCGCCACCTCATCGTGAATCCGGCCGTTGAACCCGATACCTCCACTTGGCTTGAGAGTGGGCTTGGGGGTCTCATCGAGAAAACCGTCTAGGTCGGAGTTGGAATCCTCGATATTAGCCACCTTCGGCCTTCCTCCTCCGGAGCCTGCGCTGATGATAAACCCAGTACCTTCCTCTGCCCCCCGGATCGTCACCTTGGCCGTGCTGCCGGAGAGGATCGCCTGCCGGCGAGCCGCCGCACAGGCTTCCATCACGGCGTTTAGGCTCTCGCCAAGCGGCGTCCGGTTGCCCTGGACCATTCGCGGCACACCGACCGCAATGATGATCATCATCAGGCCCATCACCACCATCAGCTCAATCAGCGTGAAGGCTGAAATAGCTGCGCGGCCCCGGTTGGCGCGACGCGGTTTCATTACCGGGCGATGTTGTTGGTGATCGTGAAGAGCGCCTGCAAGATGCTGAACAGCAGCCCGCCCACGCCGACCGCCATCATGATGATCATCGCCGGCTCGATCAGGTTGGTCATCACCCGCAACTCCAGCTCCAGATCGTTTTCATACGTGATCGCAACGTTCTCCAGTGCGCCCGGTACATCGCCGGTTTCCTCCCCGATACGTACCAGATCGATCATCAGCCTAGGAAAAAGGCCGCTGCGGGCGAGTGGCTCTGCCAGTGACTTGCCATCGGTCACCGCCTCACGCGCCATGACAATGGAGTCCTTGATGATGACGTTGGGTACCACGTCGCCAGTGATCCGCAACGCGGTCAGCACCGGTACACCGTTGGTAAGCAACGTGGAGAGCGTCCGAGCAAACTGACCGAACAGGTTCAGCCTCATCACCTTGCCCAGCACCGGTAGGCGCAGCTTCATGTCGTCTATCTTCCGACGACCGTTTGGGGTGGCCTTGTAGCGGACGGTGAGGACGACAGCCGCCAGCACCACCACCAGCAGGACGATCCAGAAAACCGGGTTGATCGCCAGCTTCCCAACACCCATCAGAAACAGGGTGGACTTGGGCAGCGTGGCGTTGAAGCTCTCAAAAATCTCCGAGAATTTCGGCAGCATGTAGGTCATGAAAAACAGGATGATCACAAACCCCACAAGGCAGACAATGGCCGGATAAATCATGGCGGATACGAACTTTGACTGCACCTCGGCAAACCGCTCGAAGTGCTTGGCCAAGCGCCGCAGCACCTGCTCGAGGGCGCCGCTCTCCTCGCCAGCTCGCACCATGTTGATCGACATCTCGTTGAAGATGACCGGGTGCCTCGCCATCGCCTCGGACAACGTCTTACCCTCCGTGACGTTCTGCTTCAGTTCTATAGCGACCTCCTCGCTGATCCCCTTGCCGGAAATGCTGACCATGCTGTTGAGCGCCACCGACAACGGCATCCCGGAACGTAGCAGGTTCGCCAGCTGCAGCATCCACGTTGCCGAGTCCTGCAACTTGGGTTTGCGGCCTTTTCGGCGGAACCGAAAACGCCCGGAACCTCCCTCCTTGATCGGCTTGACCTTGGTAACCTTGGCAGCGCGGGCCGACTTTTCCTGCTTACTCTTCGCTGCCTTGCCCTTGGCCGGCTGGATCGACACCGGGTACAGCCCGTCGCGCTGCAATTTCGACAACGCTCCGGCGCGGTCCGCCGACTCGAGCACGCCCTGCATCACCTCGCCCGAACGGCTCCGCGCCTTGTAACTGAATTGTGCCATGAAAAAACCGCCGGCTGGCCAATCGGCTCCACCGGCACTCGGGTGGATGAATCACCAAAAAGGGCGAAAAGTTGCCGAAAACCTCCTCCCCGGCCAAGCGCGATCAGCCCAAAAAATGGTGCCTTCCAACCCGGAAAACCCCGGAAAACGCCTCTACCATGTGCTGTTTGGCCAATTCCACCGCGCCCGGCAGCCGCTCGCTCCTGGCCAAAAACGCCGTGATCGCGGCCGAATAAGTACAGCCGGTGCCTGGCGGCGACACTCCCTTGGCCCTCGGTGCTGAGAGTAAAAACTCCTCCCGTCCATCGTAAAACAGGTCGATCGCCTCGGCGGTTTTCATGTGCCCGCCCTTCACCAGCACCGCGCAACCGAACCGTTCGTGGATCGCCCGCGCCGCGTCCCGCATCTCTTCCGGCTCGCGCACTTGCCGTTGGGCCAAGGCCGCGGCCTCGTCGAGATTCGGCGTCACCAGCTTGGCTAGAGGCAGCAACCGTGCACTTAAAGCCAGAGCCGCGCTTGGCTTCAAAAGCGGCGTGCCGCTACTAGATATCATCACCGGATCGATCACCAACTGCACTCGCTTGCGCTTGGCCAAACATTGTGTCACCGCATCGATGATTGACCGCGAGTACAGCATACCGGTCTTCACTGCACGGATCGGCAGGCTGCTGAAAACGGAATCCAATTGCGCTGCGACGACCTTGGCCGGAGTGGGGTGAATCGCCGTGACGACGCCAGGGTTCTGCGCCGTGACGCACGTCACCACACTGGCACCGTGCACACCGAGCTTTGTCATCGTCCGCAGATCCGCCTGCAGACCGGCCCCGCCGCTGCTGTCGGAGCCGGCGATCGAGAGCGCTGCAGGTTGGCTCGGCCGTAACGCCATCACATCGTCAACACCAACAAGACAAATGTTACCAAGCCATACACCATCACCCAAGGCGTTAGGAACAACGCCAGGTACATATGCGTCCGCCGAATGAGTTTACTCCAGGCAATTTTTTTCATGGTCTGTCCAGAGCCATGCCGAATTCAAAACTCCACACACCGTAAGCAACCAACCCAAAAAAACCAGATTCTGAAGAACCTTTGTCATCAAGTTTTTCCACAGTGGCAAAAATTGGGCTTGCAAAGAGGAGGCTAATTTGGAAGCTTTCGTGGCCTTTTTTGAGAAAAGAGGATTATTTTGAAAGCTGAATTAAGTGAAAAAGCGTTGAAATTGGTTGGTAATCCCAACGTGTTGATCAATCTGATCTCGCGTCGTGTGCGCCAACTGAACTCCGGCGGCAACCGGCCCCTAATCATGGAAACCGCCGGGTTGAGCACTGCCGAAATTGCCCTCACCGAGATTGTCGAGGGCAAAATGAAATGGGAAACGGATCTTCCAAAGCC
>JAKUOU010000013.1:0-11381 GCA_022451065.1 Pedosphaera sp.
GAAACCCATACTTGCTGCCGTGGTCATCTTTGCCGCCGGTGTCGTGACCGGAGGCTTCGTGGTTGATTTCGGTGACCCCAAGCCGCCGCGTGCATTCCCTCGTGAGCGCGGCCCTCGAAACACCGAAAGCCCTCCTGGATCGCGAATGGAGGGCCAGTTAAACTGGCTGATGAAGCGCATCCAACGCGACCTTAAACTCACCGACAAACAGGCTGCTACGGTCGAATCAGCATTCAAGGCAAGCCGCGAAGAAATGAATCTAGCGTTCAAGGAACTACGCCCGCGTATGCATGCCTCCACCGAAAAGCTCAAGGAGAAGCTCCGCGGCGATCTAACCGAAGAACAACTTGCGAAGTTCGAGAAATATTTGAGACCGCCAACTTCCCGCGGCCGCTTCAAGGGCGGCCCCGGTGGCCGCCCAGGTTCCGGCTCTCGCGACGGAAAAAACGGTGACAATCGACCACGCCGACCCGGCTCACGCAGCGAGCACCCGGTTGACCCGCCCTCGCCATAAACCGGCCTCAACAGAGCATCCCAAGCAGGCGCTCGCAGCAACCGTCCACTGATCCCCCCGCCGCCCACTCGACTGGCTGACAGTTCAACTGGTTGCGAAACCACGTCCGCTGCCGCTTGGCGAACTGCCGTGTTCGCGCCTTCACCAGTTCTACTGTGTCGGCTAGCCCAAGCTCGCCGTCCAAGTGCCCCAGCACCTGCCGATAACCAAGCGCTTGGCAGGCGCTCCGGTTTTCGCTCAGGCCGCGCTTGGACAGGCTCTCAGTCTCGGCAACCAAACCATGCTCGAACATCCGGTCCACCCGCGAGTGAATGCGCGTGTTTAGGTCATCCACTTCACGGGTGACACAAAAAAGATTGGCCGGCGCTTGGCCAGTTGCATTCCATCCGGTGCGTTGGCTTGAGTACGATTGGCCGGTGAGCCGAATCACCTCCACGGCGCGAACCACTCGGCGCCGATTTTGTCGATCCACCGCCTCGAACGCCAACAGATCTTTCGCCTTGAGTTCATCGAGTAAAGCCTCCATCGGCGTAGCCTCCAACTCAGCACGCAGTGAATCTTCGCCAGGCGGGCTATCGCCCAGGCCATCGAACAACGCGCGAAAGTACAGGCCGGTACCGCCGCAGAAAATCGGCCGCGCTGCCCGGGAACGAATCGCCGCCACCGCCTGCTTGGCAAAACGTACGAACTGTGCGGCGTCGAACGACTCATTGAGCTCAACCACGTCAATTAAGTGATGCGGCACCTCACCCTGCTCCACCGCGCTTGGCTTGGCTGTACCGATGTCGAGCCCACGATAAACCTGCATCGAGTCCACCGAGATGATCTCTCCCCCCAAGCGCTTGGCCAGTCGCAGCGCCAGCGCTGACTTGCCGCTGGCCGTCGCACCGGCGAGGTAAATCGCCGGAGCGCTCACGCCTCCGATTCCTCATCCGGCTCAGCCAGCCCGTTTACCGCCAACGGCACTTTCCCCTTCCTAGCCCATGTCTGCCCCGGCTTCGGTTTTCGGAACGATTGCAGGAACATCAGTCCCACGCCGGTGCAAATGCCGCTGTCGGCTACGTTGAAGGCGGGAAAGCGAAACGGGATGTAAAACTGCAGAAAATCCACCACGTGATGATGCACCACGCGATCGATCAGGTTGCCAACCACGCCCCCGAGGATCAATCCAAGCGCCACTTGGCCTAGCAATTCTTCCGCCCCGAACTGACGCCGCGACATCCACAGAAAAATCAGCGCTGCCAGTGAGAAGAGGGCCAGCCAGAAATTATGCCCGCTGAACAGGCTCCACGCCGCCCCCGTGTTGCCGAAGTGGACGAGTTCAAAGAAACCGTCCACCACCGCCACCGGTTCGCCATTGAAGGGAAGTTTCTGAATTACGAGCCACTTTGTAAGCTGATCCAGCGCAAGTGTCAGCAGGGCGACAAGGAGGATCCTGGCATTGTTAACGGTGGCCTTGGGCGTAGTCACTCCCCGCATTTGACCCGGAGGTCAGGTCGTTGGCAAGCCAAGGCAGCCGTGACGCGAACGACAAAACAGCGCATTACCGAATCTTTTTCGTGACAAACGGCGGAAAGCCAATAGATTGTCCGCCCTTCGACAGGGGGACCCCTTCGTCTAGTGGTTAGGACACCGGCCTTTCACGCCGGCAGCACGGGTTCGAGTCCCGTAGGGGTCGCCACCTCCCTTCTCCCTTCATCCTTCTGATTCGCAAGACTTAACGAAAGTTTGGTTTTGAGAGCCTGCATTATTCTCGACCAAATAGCACAATTGACTTCCAAGCAAGATAACTGAGACTATAGAATTGCCGATGTCAGCCCACTCCTCTAGAAATGAAAAACTATAGTGATCAGAAATTTATCCGAGTAAAAACTCTATTTGCAACGATTTTCATGGCGTGGATTCTCATGGGCTTGCCGCACATGGCAGAGGCCGCCATAGAAGTATCGAGAGGCGCTGATGGATCGGATCGTGTAAGCGGCGAATTGATTAATGTCGATTGGCAAGCAGATGATACCGTTATTCTTAGCTGGAAGAAGAGTGGTAAGTCTTTTCTTGAACTCGGTCCAAAACGCATCTTCGGTTCGACACGGCGCGGGGAAACGGGCTCATGGAAAAGAAAAAAACGGTCTATCAAAAATAACTCATCCCACGTCATCGTTACCGAACTGTGGGGTGAGCCAAACAAAGGGGTTGAGATCGAGTGCCACTATACACTGCATGAAAACAAGCCTTATCTGAAAGTGGAACTTGTTGGCAAGAATGTCCGACAAGAGGAGGTTGAACTCTACACGCTCTTTAACGCGCGCTATCCCGAGGATGCGGTGAGTCCGGAGCGCGCTGTGGCTTTCGCAACTCGCAAGCAATGGAACGACGCAGAATTTTTAAGTGAAGAAGGGGCTGGCCCCTTGCTCTTTGATCTCAAGAAGAACTTTTTCAACCATCGCTGGGGCACAGTCGAGTTAAGCTGGTTGCCGAACCAAGAAGATTTCGACCGTACGGTACGACCCGAGATCTGGACGGCGACATCATCGATTCCATGGACGGAGCGCCAGGGAGTCTTCCTTCCAATAGTGTGTCCTATACTCAAGAGCAATGGCCAGGATGCTGGAGGACCAGTGGTCTTCTTTGAGAACTGCATATCCCTAGGCTTACTCGTCGACGGTGCGGGTATAGGCGTGACCAAGACCTTTTTTCTGAACGCGCGTAGTGAGCAAAAATTTGTCGACAACGGCTTGGACCTTGGCGATGGCTTCGGCAAACGACCCTACGCTTTCTATCTCGGTTATGCAGAAAAGCCGTCCTGGGAGTCGATTCTCTATGACTACTACTTCAATGAATTTCCAAAGCTTCTCGCCGAAACACCAGCATCCAAGGTGAACCTGCCGGAGGGCAGCTACGGAACTTTTGGCGGCCCATTCATGGACGCACAATGGACCGATTACTGGGCGAGCTGGTTTGCATTTGCGAATGTGAGCCTTGTCGATAACTGGATGCAACACGCCAACCGCGACATGCTACTCAAGTATGGCTGCCCCGGCCTGGAGATCGGCGCAGCCCGTGGCCTGAAAGTGGGTATGAGTGACAACGCCATGGTAGTACCCTCTAACAATCCTCAATACTGGAATGCTCCGGACTACTACTTCAACTTCGAGGACAGCTACATCTGGTCGAAGGATCGCAAAGCGCCGCTTAAGTCGTGGGAGGGATATGCGGTAAATCAGAGCCCGCGCTTCTCCTTCGGGCAGCACCAGATTGAGGATATTCGGGCAACCTTTGAGAACTATGATCTGGCGAGCTACTTCCTAGACTATTTCGGATCGGGAAGGGGCGAGGATTGGGGACACCGCCATGAACATCTACCCTTCTTTCCGGATGCAGTAGCGCTAAATCAATTCACCAGGGAAGTTGCGACATTTTTGCACCACCGAGATGCCATTTTCATTGCCAACGTGCCCGACGCGTCGACTTCCTGTCTCACTTGGGCGGACATGGTCTACGGCGATATCGGTCACTTCGCCTTCCTCTACAAGATGATCGCAGGATATCGGCCCTTTTACGCTACAGGAATTGTTGTCAAGGGTACGCGCGATGAACAGACTTACAATCTGATCAAGGAGTGTCTGGCTGGTGGCTTCAGTAGCAGCCTTTCGATAGGTGGACATAGCGGCTGGTATATCGTCGGAGAGGTTGATGCCGAAAAAGAGTCAGCTCTCCGCATCTGGGCCCGGAACAATCCCGTACTTGTGTATAGTTGTGCCGCCGCTCTCGTTGCAGGTGACCTCCAATACACGAATTTTTTTCATCATCGCAATGGACTTGTGTTTGCGAGCTTGCGTTCGTCCCGGGACGAAGAAGAAGCACGAGATCGGATGACCGAGAAACGGATGATTCAGATACCACTGAAACGCACACGACTCCAAGCGGCAGCGGCTTACAGCGTGTTTGAATGGGATATGGCGGAGGGCTTCACCATGCTTCATCCGAGTATCCAGGGCAGGGATCTAGAGCGAGGCATTGATGTATCGATTCCGGCTGGTAAAGTACGCCTTTTGGTAATCGTTCCGGCAAACTCGGGACTGCTCGCGCCCTTTCTGGCTGCCGCTCCTGCCCAGGGCGTTTACGTGCGGTACGCAACCGCGACCATGGAGAATGCGGAATGGGTGAGCAATTCAACCTCCGACGAGTTTCATTTGACTTTAGAAAATCCAGAGGGAATCCGCAGCTTTAATGCTGTCCACTGTGGCAATAAAGGTCGACCCAATCTCAAGCTCGTGGGCGGAAACGAAGTCGAAATCGTGTGGGATAAAGACGGTCTCGAACTCGAATGTTTACACGGTCTCAAACCACTTCAAATCGTCTTGAGCTGGCAAAAATGATAGATAATCCAAGCAGAATTTACTTTCAATTCTTCGCCCGTCTTACCGCCGTGTTTGAGTAGGAGGCGCTTGGCCAAGCAAACGGTCAGACTTGGAGGTCCAGGCGAACGGATTTTTCGTGGCCGACGGTGAATATTTGGTTGGCCACTTCGTTGAGGCTAAATTCGTGCACGTGCATCGGCAGGCCCACTTCCCTAATAACCTTCGGCCGGCTGGGATCCACGAAGAGCAACCAGCCCTTGTGATCTCCCCCGGCGGCGACCAGCCATTTGCCGTCGCGGTGAAATTCCATGTGCTCAACGAGGCCCTTGCATTTGTCGCTCCCGCTGAGCACGGCCAGCGACTCGCCCGTGTCGATGTCAAATATCTCGATCCGCGCCTTGGCGCCTAGATGATCGACGTTGCCGATTGTATGGATGCCGCCGGTGTACAATTGTTTGGTGTCTGGCGAGAATGCGAGACTGCGCAGGCCACCGATCGAGTGGCGGCGAGCCTTGGGATCCCAAGTATAGTGGCCTGGTGCATCGAGAGTTTTCAGCGGCTTGAATGATTCGGTGTCCCAGATGACGATGTGCCCGACCTTGTCGCCGGTAGCCAGGCGCGAACCGTCTAGCGAATACCGCGCGCAGAACAACATGCTCGGATAGTTGTTGGGCGTCTGGGCCTCGTGCCCTTTCAGTTCCGCCAGCAGGCTGCCAGTCTCGGTGGACCAGATGCGGCACACCATGTCGTCGGCCACGGTGGCAAGTTGTTTGCCGCACGGGGAAATCTCCACGCCGCGCAGCCATTTGTCATGGCCTTTCTGTTTGCGAACGGCCTTTCCGGTTTCGCGGTCCCACCAAATCAAATGTTTGTCCCAACCGCCGGTGAAAAGGTGGCGCGAGTTGAGTGCCATGCCGATTATGTAGCTGGTGTGACCCTCGGCGGTGAACCGCTTGGCCTCCGGCTTTTCATCGGCGTGATCCACCTGATACACTCCCGAGTCGGAGGCGCCATGATAGTAGTGCTCGGAACCAGGAATGCGCGCCATGCTGAACGCGATATGTCCATGGTTAAGTTCCTTTTTGGAAACAAAGTTGGTGTTGAGTTCCGCTTCCATTTTCCCTCCTGATTAGGTGATCAATTCGCTCACCGGTTTGATGCCGGGGTTCACCAGCGGGATTGGTCGCGCTCCAACGTGGTACTCGCGCTTGTGGTCGATCCCGGCCGCCTCGAGGATGGTCGCAAACATTTCGCCGGCGCCGATCTCGCCCTCAACCACACGCTCGCCCTTGGCATCAGTCTTGCCGTAGACCGCGCCGGGCACCGTCCGGCCCCCGTGCAGCGACGCGCTCCACGCGGTCGCAAAATGGTCGCGCCCAAGGCTTCCGTTGATCTTCGGTGTCCGACCAAATTCGCCCATAGTCACGACAAGTGTATCCTCCAGCATGCCGCGTTGCTTAAGATCATCGATCAATGCCGACAACACGCGATCCAGCTCAGGCACCATCTCGAGATGGGTCTCAAAATTTTGCCCGTGGCTGTCCCACCAGGCGCGGGAGACNCGCACGAACGGCACCCCCGCCTCCACCATGCGACGCGCCATGATCGTCTGCTCGGCAAACTGNGTCGGCCCATACATGTCCTGGATGTATTGCGGCTCGTCGGAAATATCGAAGAGCTTTTCGCAGCTCATCAAACCGTGCACGCGGGCGTAGGCGGCCGCGTGACTTTTCACCGAGGCGAGGCCGCGCCCCTGATCGAACCGGCTGCTGAGAAAGTTGCGAAGGTCCGCCCGGGCCTCGTGGTCCCCCTTGGTGATGCTGTTCAGTTTTTCGATGTTCGGGAGCGAAAGTTTTTTGCCGTCGTACAGGTTGATCGCTCCGTAACGCGCACTGAGAAAACCGGGCGTCGTCTTGGCCGAGCCACGGCCCTCCGTGCTGGTGTAAAAATTCACATAGTCAGGCACCTGACTGTCCATCCGACCCAGCTCCTTGGCAACCACCGCGCCGAGGTCGGGATATTTCAACGTCGGCTCGTCGCGGCGTCCGCGCAGCATCAGGTCTGCGCCGCCACCGTGGCCGCCGTCCTTGGTGTTGAGCGAGCGAATGATGCTGGAGTGTTTCATCCGTTTGGCCATCTTCGGCATCAGTTCACTGATGTGAACGCCGGGAATGTCGGTCGGGATGTCGGCAAACGGACCGCCGGTCGGTACGCCCGGCTTGGGATCCCAGGTCTCGAGCTGGCTGGCCCCGCCGGCAAGCCAAAGCAGGATCACCCGCTTGTTGCTTTTCTTGAGCGCGGCGTTAAGGCCATCCGCGGCGAAGGTGTTGACCGCGCCACTGGTGCCCAGCAGGCCGGCACCCGCGGCGCTCAACCCACCAAGAAACGAGCGGCGACTGATGTCGTGCTCGTGTGATCCACAGAAGTTATGTAATTGAGTCATGGTATCAACGGTTGAACCGCATCTCGGAGCTGGTCATCAGCGCCCAGAGTACCTGCTGCCAGGCACCCTTTTCGTCCGCTTTGCGGGCCTCGAGATATTGGTTCAGTTTCTCGTATTCCTCCGGGGACGGTTCCCGGGAAAGTGTATTCAAAAAAGCCACCTCCAAGCGCTTGGTCAAGCCCTCGGTTTTCAGCACCTGTCCCAGCAGCTTGCCGCCCTCGCCGAGCAGATCGCGCTGTAACTGTTCGCTGTTGCTGAAGTATAACGCCTCGTCGACGCTAACCTGAAACGTGTCGTCCGGACGGTCGAAGCCCTTGGCCAAGTTCTCGCCTTTCTTCTCCAGATCAGCGTAACGCTTGGCCAAGTCCTCCGGCTTTTCCGAAGGGGCAAGTTGATCCGGGTCGGTCGCGGCGAAGACCAGCGCGCTGCCGTACTGGGTCGGCGTTAGCGCTCTCGGTCGGGCCACGGCAAAGTAAACCGGCGACGGCCGTTCCCCGCTCCGCCAACGACTGTCGCGCGCGTACGTGTCGCTCAGCACCAACCCGCGAATGATGCGGCGCAGATCGTAGTCGTTCCCGGCAAAGTCACGGGCCAACCAACCGAGCAGCTCCGGGTGGCTTGGAGGATTCGCGCCATGCATCTGGTCGAGCGGCATCACCAAACCGTAACCCATGAAGCGATGCCAAAGACGATTCACGATCGCCCGTGAGAAGAACCCGGGTTCACCCGGCTTCAGCCCCACCTGAATCAACTGCTCACGGCGACTGAACGTCGGGGACGGCACCGGCTTATTCTCCTTCTTTAACAGTTCAAGTTTTTTCTTCTGTTCCTCCTTGGCTTTTTTATCCGGCTCCTTTGATACCGGTTCCTCGACCGCTGCCCCGGAGAGGAACATCAACCGTGCCTTCTTCTCGACACCCGCGGTGGTCTTGAAACTCACCAGGCCGTACTCGCGTTCGCCGATGTGGTTGCCGTTCTCAAAGGTGCGATTGAAAAACGATTTCATGCCGTAGTAGTGATCCTGCTTCCAATCCGGCACCTCGGGATGATCGTGGCACTGCGCGCAACTGACGTTCACACCGAAAAAATTCACGCTGATGTCGTTCGTCAATCGGTCGAGATCGTTGATGCGGTTACGATAAAATTTCTCCGCACCCTTCACAGCCTCGGTATCAGCCTTAGCAAGAATGATCTCCTTGAACACATTGTCCCACGAGCGGTTGTCCGCAAACGCCTTCTCAAGGTAGCCACGAAACCCATCGTCTCGACCATTGTTCAGCAGCCAGATAAACTCTGCCACCTGTTGCCGATGAAAGCTTTCTGACGCCAACAATCGATCCACAAGCCTGGTTTTTTTATTCGGCTCGCTCGACTGCACATAGTCCTGCACCTCCGGCGCGGTAGGAATGCGCCCTGCAAGATCGAGCGTGACACGGCGGATGTACGTGGAGTCGTCTGCTGCAGCAACCGGCTTGACGTTGTCGGCCTTTAGTTTTTCCCCAACATAATGATCCACCGCCTGCCGGACCGGCTTGTCCTTGGCGAGCAGTTTCTCCGTTGCGACAAGTTCCCACCAATTATGATTGGCCTTGACCGGGACGTTGGACGGGAAATATGCCCCCTCGGCAATCCACTTGGTGAAATCAGCGACAACCGCGTCGGGTAGCTTCTCCTCGGGCGGCATTTCCCATTCATTCTGATGCCGCATTGCGATGATCATCAGGCTTTCGTCCGGTTTGCCGACGATAACGGAGGTGCCCTCGGTGCCGCCCTTGAGGATGGCCTCACGCGAGTCGAGCTTGAGTTTGCCCTTTATTTTCCGTGCACGCTCGGAGTGGCACTTGTAGCACTTTGCCGCCAGCACGGGACGAATTTTTTCCTCGAAGAAATTTACCTGTGTCTGGGACGGCCGATCCTCAGCCCAAACTTCCGCTTGGCCAAACGCCAGTGTAACAAGAAATGATGCGGCAAACGCCAGCTTCATCACGACTGGCAAAGTCTAAGCCAACATCGGCAATTGGCAATGAGAATCTATCTCCCTTATTCGGCCCCTCAAAAAATATCGCAAAGGCGCCTGCTTATTACTTTGTCTTTAACTCCTTCAGCATTGCAACCACCTCGTCTGCTACACGTTCACCAGTGCCAGGCTCAGCGTAGCTGTGAAGCCCCATCCAAGTTTGGTATCCGCCAAGATGATGGGCCTCACGATCGGGCAGGTAACCTATCCAGTCGTTGGCCAACTCCGCAACAAAGGTGTACTTAAAGGGAGAACGCTTCTTGATGTCGACACCCAGGACAGTGAAGTACTCCGCTGGCACCCCCACAATCGCGACATCTCCAATCAGCATCGCCTGCAACCATGTCTCCCGTTCTTCGCCCTGTTGGGAATTTAACTGATTCCGCATATTGGCGAAAACGGCGCCAACGTATTTGGCCTGAGCCCGAAAGTATTTTTCGCAGTAACGCTTGATCTTAGCAGCCTCATCCTCTTCGTTAAAATGCCGGACACGAAATTTAAAGGGCCGCTTGATCGACAAGAGTTTTGTGACCTCATGCCGTTTGGCGCTGGAACGGGCATCGTTCACGACGGCCTTGAGTCGCTCGATACACACAGATACAGGAACAGCGTCGATATTGTGCGTACTACCCGATGCCCCCTCCAGAAAACTGACAACGGCACCAGTCTCTTTTTCCAGTTCTTGCGTCGCCAGGCCGTAGAAACTGGGCGAGCGAACATTATTCGCTCGCGTACCGATCGTGTGGGTTGAGTGATTCCATATGATTGCCAGGCTCTGCCCCCGTGAATCCCGAAAATCAAGCACCGGCAATTGCGGATCGAACGGACCAGTTGGCTTTCCCCTGCCTGCAGACTCTCGGCGTGGACTGATCCAGGTTACAATGCCGTCAGGCAACAATAGGCGGCTATTGGCCCCTATTGTTTTTTCCTCTCCGAGATGAAAGAAGAATTCGCACTCGCCGCCCTCGAGTCTCTTGTTCGCATCGACAACAGCTTGGACAATTCCTGACTGCACCTGCTCACACCAGGATTCTGAAACCCCAAAATCATGAGCCGGTGCGGTGCTGGGGGCATGGTGAGTATGCGTGGCATTGACCAGTATATTACGGTGGGATATCCCAGTTTTCGCCTCGATCTCACTAAGGGCAACGTCAACGATCTGGCGCGGAATCCAAAGAACATCACATGAAACAATTGCAACTTTGTTGACGCCGGGCTTTTCACAAACCACCGCAATGACACGAAGCTCACCTTCCTGCTTGTCGGAGTAACGTGACTCAATATAGCCAGCGAGTACCATCTCACCATCCGCCTGTAGGTTGACCGACGAAGCTCCAACACGGAGTTGATGGGGCAAGAGTGGCTTCAATTCATGTGCCACGGACTCTGTCACCTTTTTTCCGAGCAACTTGTAGGCCGAATCTGTCCAGTGAAACCGATCGCCCCGAGCCAGGCTCAATTTATGCACTAGCAGCGCATAGAAATCGTTCACCGGAACTTTCATCTCGGCCATGACTCTGGCCGCAAGACGGTTGTGTTCCACGATCACCGGGTTGATCTCCGGCTCGAGCTTGAGCTCTGAGGGCTCGCCCTTCGTCGTCACGGGCGTGCTGCTCGCCCACAAGATTCGTGCCTTGGGCAGCGCCTTACGGATCGCTTGCACGTAGCCTTTCGTGAGTGGCTCGAAGGCGCCGTCCTTGATCCGCCCCTCTTGCCAGCCATGAAGGCCGATATTGAAATGGACGACATCGTAGGGTCCGTTGGCCAGGACCGCGGGCAGTAGTACATCGTTCAGGTGTTCTGACTGGTGGTAGGGATTGACCCAAGCGTCCACATAGGCTTTTCCATCGAGTGCCTTGATCACCTGGTTCTTGTAGCCATTGAGAATCGAGTCGCCGATCAGAAGAATGCGCGGGAGTTTCTTATCTACGACCACCGCCTGCTCAAGCTTCCAACCTTTTCCATCGGTATGCAGGCGCTTGTCAGGCTCTTGGCTGCAAGCACTAAGAGACGCAAATGCCGAGAAGGCCCAAAGGAATCTCGATA
>JAKUOU010000013.1:11481-12731 GCA_022451065.1 Pedosphaera sp.
TGGGAAGGTGAGGTATTATGGGATTTCAGTTTCTATGGAGATAACTTCACTCCTAGTTACGATGTTGAACCTATGCCCAATGGCAATATTCTGGTGTGCGCAGGCTTTGAGGAAAGAAGAAGGCCTGGAAAATTATTTGAGATAAAACCCATAGGAAAAACCGGAGGCAAGGTTATTTGGGAATGTAATGTCTCAGAAAAACTCGGTGACCTGGTTCAGGGATATATCAATAGTGTCAGTTACAATCCCTCACTCGATCAGGTTCTTGTAAATATACAGGCCCCGGGTAGGACTCTGGCCATCTTCGATCACAGTAATTCCAATGCCGACCTTGTTTTCAAGTGGAATCAAGGATTTTCAGGTCGACTTCACGGCGGCTGCTGGATCACGGACCGATATCTTGGAACCAATATTCAAATTCCAGATGCAGACAAAGAATTAATGCGCATTGGTAATATCATTACCGTAAGCAATGGGGACGATGAAGCGGTTGAAGTTAATCCCCAAACTAATAAAAGAGTCAAAAGCTTTAAGTACGAGTTTTCCGACCATCAAGGAAGTGTGCAGCGATTGCCCAATGGCAACACTCTGATTGTCAGTGGATACTCAAAAAAAATCAACGAGTTAGATGATAACGGCGAAATCGTTTGGTCATTGGAAACATCAGAAAGGATATCTAGAGCCTACCGTTACGGACTAAAATATCAGGGTGTTCTTTCCAAGAACTAGTAGATGCCCGCCGATACGATATCAGATTTCGGTTACACGGCTCTCAATATTTCAGACGCAAAAGTAAAAATTATTAATAGAGACTTTGAGTCTGATAAATTGTTTTCATTTGTCCATTGTTTGCTCCGCCAGAACAGCTACAGCTCACCCTTAGTTTTTCCACCGTGTTTAAGGAGGAGTGAAGCAGTCTCGCCGTAGGAGTAGTTCATCGGGGTATACCCTCCGTCATCCTGAGCATTTACATTTGCGCCGTTAGCAATAAGTAGTTCAGCAACTTCCACATGATCCCCGTAAGTTGCCTGATGCAAAGGAGTTCCCCCACCCTTCTCCCTAGCATTTATGTCCGCGCCTTCGGCGATAAGTAACTCGGCAATTTCTCTGGATCCAACCGAAGCTGCTTCCGCCAAAGGAGTACGACCCCACTTTGTTTTGATATTTACATCCGCACCCTTTTCGATGAGCAGTTTGGCAACTTCCCCACTAGTCCTTACCGCAGCGATATGAAGGGGGGCATCTCCATA
>JAKUOU010000013.1:12831-18980 GCA_022451065.1 Pedosphaera sp.
CTGATCTTCGCATCGGGAAAAAACCGCAACATCGCCGGTTCTGAGCTACACACGAATTTCAACATCGCCAAGGCCGGGGAATATCTCGCGCTTGTTGCCCCTGACGGCTCCACTGTCACCGCCGAGTTCGGACCCGTCAAAAAGCCACTGCCGGCCCAATTCGAAGATGTATCCTATGGCCTCATGCAAACCGGTAACACGACGCCAGCGGTCCTAATCGCTGACGGAGCCACCGCAACGGCGTTCGTGCCGGTGGATGAATCTCTCGGCAAAACCTGGACCAGGATCGGGTTCGATGATGCAGCCTGGGATAAAGTTGCAACCGGCGTGGGCTATGACGAAAACAGCACTTATATCCCGGAGTTCGGTGCGCGCGGTAACCTCGGCAACAAATTAAACGGCAAAAACACCAGCTTTTATCTTCGCATCCCTTTCGATGTAGCCAATGCGCCCTCGATCTCGGAGCTCACTTTGAAGATGAAATACGACGACGGCTTTGCAGCCTACCTCAATGGCGTTCGCGTCGCCGATGCAAATTCCCTGGCATCGCCAATTTGGAACTCCACGTCCACCGGCAGCCATGCCGATGGTGATGCCACCACTTTCAAAGCCTTCAACATCAGCGCCCACTCTCATCTGTTAAAGACCGGTGCCAATGTTCTGGCAATCCAAGGCTTGAACACCAGCATGACGAGTTCGGACATGCTCATTTCCCCAGAATTGCATGCGGTTCGAATCACCGACCCTACAATCGGAGGTCCCGGTTATTTAGGAACCCCCTCGCCGGGAACTTTCAACGGCGACACCTTCGGCGGCTTTGTCACCGATACAAAATTCAGCGTTAATCGCGGTTTTTTCCAGTCACCTTTCGATGTCAGGATCACCACCGATACCGCGGATGCCGAGATTCGCTATACCCTGGACGGTACCGCACCGACCAAGAACCGGGGGCAAATCTACACCGCTCCGATTAAGATCAGCGGCACAACCATCGTCCGTACCATGGCCCACAGACCGGGTTTCAAGCCGACCAACATCGACACCCACACCTACCTGTTCCCAGCGGATGTTGTGAGCCAGCCGAAAATGCGAACCACCATAACCAAGTCGGGGGTCTACGGCCCGCAGATGATTGCTTCGTTGAAAGCGGTGCCGACGATCTCGCTAGTCACCCAAAATACCGCATTCTTGAACGAGAGCCGGGGAAACATCAGAGAAGAATACCAGAGCTCGATCGAGATGATCTTCCCCGACGGCACCCCTGGTTTCCAGGAAAACGGCGGGTTAAGCAACTACGGCGGACGCTACACAAACTTTCGCAAGAAGAGTTTCCGTGTCGCTTTTCGCTCCAAGTTCGGAGCGACCAAGCTGAGATACCCCATCTTCGACGGCTTTGAATACAGCCACTACCCGCCGGCAGAGGATTTTGACGTGATCAACCTGCGCAGCGGTTCGCACGACATGTCGAGCCGCGGTGCCTACATGTCGAACCGCTTCACCGACGACTCAATGCTCGACATGGGCAACATCGGCCCGCACGGCCGCTTCGTGCACCTCTACCTAAACGGCAACTACTGGGGACAGTACCATCTGCGTGAGCGCTGGAGCGCGGACATGGCCTCGAGCTACTTCGGCGGATCGAAAGACGACTACGAGGCGGTCAACGCCAACGATAATTTCCGGAACGACGAGGATGTGTACGATGGCAGTGGACAGTTCTGGAGTGAAACCAAGCACCATCTGGCCAGACCAAATCCGTTCACCAACGCGGCTGATCACATCGATATCGCCAATATTGTCGACTTTATGCTGCTGTGGGTGAGCGGCAACTCAGAAAGCGAGTTCCGAGCATTCGGCTCGGAGCCCCGTGGGATTCCGTTCAAGTTTATGATCAAAGACGCCGATGGCTTCCTGCGAAACCCCGGACACTCGGCCAACCACGCCGGGCCCTACAGTGTAATGAGCAAGATGCGCACTGGTGGCAACCCGGACTACGGTACCCTTCTAGCCGACCGCATCCACAAGCACTTCTTCAACAACGGGGCGCTGACCCCCGCCCGGAACATTGAACGCTTGAAACGGCGCGTCGACGAGGCCCGGCTCGGTTTCATCTCCGAAGCCGCGCGCTGGGGCAACTTGTTCCGCGAACCATCGTCGTGGGAGTCATACCAAAACAACCTCATCAACAATCACTTCCCAGGCCTGACAAAAAACATGATCCGTCGTTTTACGTCAGCCGGCATGTACCCAGACATCATCGCGCCGGTCTTCAGCAAACACGGTGGTTCGTTGCCGTCGGATTTCCCGGTGACGATGGCCACCGATGCCAACACCATCTATTACACAATTGACGGCAGCGATCCCCGCCTGCCCGGCGGCGCGCCGAACCCGGATGCCGTGACCGCTTCCTTCGATGTTAGCGGCCCCACTCCGGTTAGTTACATTTCCACTGGGCACACCTGGAAATACCTTGATGATGGCTCCGACCAAGGCACCGCCTGGAGATCGCCAGATTTTGATGATTCGGGTTGGCAATCGGGGCCGTCCGAGCTCGGATATGGCAGCGATGGGGAAGGGTCAGGACAAATTGTCGGCTTTGGTCCTGACTCCACGGCGAAACACCCAACCACCTATTTCCGTACCACCGTCAACATCCCGGATCCGTCGTTGTTCTTTAACTTCCAATTGCGAGTCAAATATGATGACGGTATCGCCGTCTACATAAATGGCGTAGATAAACTCCGCCAAAACCTCTCCAATACTGCGACGTTTAGCAGCTATGCCAACGGCACCGTCGGCGACGAAGCCGACTGGAAAGACTTCACCTTGCCACGCTCCGAGCTTGTGCCTGGATTGATAGCCTACTGGCCTTTCGATAGTTCTTCCCAGATTGAGGGCGGCACGGTCGTTGACCTGGTTGCAGGAATCAGAGGTGAGGTGCTGGGCGGCACGACTGCCACCGAAGGTCACTTGGACGGTGCCGTTGAATTTGGTGCAGGCAACTGGATCTCGGTTGCTGCTGAACAAAAAGGCGGTTGGCTCAAGCCGGCATCGGATGCCAACGCGATGACTGTTTCGCTGTGGCAGAAGCTTAATTCGCGTGTTTCTTCCTCGACCTTTTGGTTTGGGGCGGCAAGTGCGAACAATGGCGAGCGTAATTTCCAGGCCCACATTCCGTGGGGTGGCGGTGATATTTACTTTGATACAGCCGGTTGCTGCGGAGGTGGAGACACCCGCATCAACAAGGGCTCGGACATAGACTACCTGGAATGGCATCACTTTGTGTTCGTCAAGGATGGCGATAGCAAGAGCATCTGGATTGACGGTGAGCTCTTTCATGAGGGTGAAAACACCGGCGCGCTGTTTGATGACTGGACGGCACTGGGNATCGGATCCAACTCCACCGGCGGCAGCAACGTTGATGGTATTGTGGATGATTTCGGCGTTTGGGCCCGGGGTCTTGACGAGTCTGAAATCGTCACCATATATAATGCTGGAGCAGGAAGGGCACTTTATACCGAGGGGTCAAAAGTTTTGATCGGCCTGAATTTCGGTGCTGAACGTGAAGGTGCAAGTTTGGACGCGGATGTGTCAGCAGGTGTAACCGGCTCCGTACAGGCCAACTGGAACAATCTGGAAGGTCAAACGGGTAGCGCAGCTCTCGTTGATCACGAAGGAGAGGATACTGGAGCGACCGTCGAGTGGACATCCAACAATACCTGGTCCTCAACCGGTGGGGGTGAGGAAAACAACGGGTTTGAAGATGGAGGGGACAGGACCCTGTTAACCGGTTATCTCGACACGGGAGCGGCCACGACAACGTCGGTGACTATCAAGGACCTTCCGGCTGAACTGGCCATGGGTTACAATGCGGTCTTGTACCTCACGGGTGGTGTTGCCCACAAGGGTGGCGGTTATTGGGTCGAGGATGCGGATGGCAATGTCTTGGGAACCAACGCATTGGCCACATTTGAGACTGACTTTGATGGTGCCCTGGACGAATCCATTACCCTTGGCGGTGTAGCCGTACATGACGAGGGGATGATCAAGGTTACCGAGAATATAGGCAGCCAGTTGGGTGGGTTTACAGTTGCTGATTTTTCAACGGGCCCTTTCAACGAATTTGAGATCACTTTCAGGGCGTTCATCGGAGAAGGCACTGACCGGCCTGCGGATGGAATGAGCTTGAGTATCGGTACAGGTATGGCCGAAGCGATCAGTGAAGAGGGTGACCCCAACGCTGCGTTTAGGTTCTGCATCGACACGTGGGACAATGGCGGAGCCGAGGCCCCTTCTATTGACATCTTTAATGGTTCTGAGTTGTTGATCGCTCAGAAGTTTGATGGGGTAGGGACCGCTGGTGAGGAAAGATTCGAGAAGGATGATGGCGAATTCCTTTCCTTGTGGGATGATGAAGAATGGGCTGACGTAAAAGTCCGGGTAGCTGGAGGTTTTGTCACCGTCGAGTACCGTGGCTATACCGTGATCGATAGCGAGCCGATCGACTTGGAGCCCATTGATGGTGCCGACTTCCTGTTTGGGGGCCGCACCGGTGGTGCCAACGAGAAGCATTATGTCGATGATTTGAAGATCACTTTGCTGGCCCCGGCAGTCATGATTGGCGATGCCGGCGAGAACCTGGAAGAGTACGTTCTTGACCCTGGCGTCGACCATGATGACGAGGGCAATTTCGTTGTGATATCCGGTTTGAGTGCTGACAGTATCGTGGTCAAGGCAGTGACCGCTGATGGTTATGGACATGCTGCGGAGGGTCAGGGGGCCATTCGCGCGCCTCTTAACGCAATTCAGTTGGTGGGAACTGCTTCGGCTGGTGGGGCAAAACCCCCAACCCTATCCAAGTTGGTGGCCAATGCCAGTGGATTTAACTTCCTGATAAAGGATGCCGAGGGTGGTGCTGCTGCAGATCCGGACAGTGTCGTGGTGACATACGACGGGAATGAGATCGAGGTTGCAAAGTCGAAGGCCGACGGTGTGATTACCGTCTCCTACACTTCGCCGGAACTGCTGGCCTCCGAGTCGGTGCACACGGTGAAGGTGGCGTTGAAGGACTCAATGGGCAACAGCGTGAGGCTGGACAAGGAGTTCAAGGTAAAGGCTTACCTGATGATAGACTCGACGGTGAGGGTTGCCGAGTCGAAGAAGGGTGAGTCGGGATTCCTGGTGTATGCGACGCAGATTTCCTCTGGACAGGGAGTAGGCACCCTGCACGGGAACAACGTGAACAATGCTGAGAAGCAGATTAACGGTGGTTACATCGATCCTGACACGGAGGAGCAGTACCTGAACGAGGCGGACATCGATTCGTTTGAGGGCTGGAGCTACTACCCCGAGATCGTTGAGTGGGTGAACCAGAACCAGGATGCACCTGGAGCGGTGGGCAACTTCAACGCGAACAATGGCTACGAGGACGAGCCGTTGACCGGTATCCCGGGCTGGGGAGACTCGACCGATGGCATCGCCTCAGAGTACATCGCGCTGCTGGACCTGGAGCGAGGAGCGTACAAGCTGGGTGTGAACTCGGATGACGGATTCCACGCATCGTTTGGAGCCAACTTTGGTGATCTACTGGCGCAGACAGCCGGCATGTTCAATGGCGGCCGTGGAGCGGCGGACACGACCTACCAGATCTTCATCGACGAGCCGGGCCTTTACCCCTACCGCGTATCGTGGTGGGAAGGCGGCGGTGGAGCCAACATTGAGATTTTCTCATATGTTAATATTGATGGCAAAGCCACAAAGGTTTTGATCAACGATCCGGACGTGGAAGGCTCGATCAAGGCCTACACGATCAAGGGAGCGGTTGTGGACGAGAGCACGACGGTGCGTGCGACGACCGGACGCGCGAAGGTGTTGTCGGTATCGCCGACCCCCGGAAACTCGCTGGTCAAGAGTGCTGAGATTGCGGTAGTGATCCAGAATGAGGACACGACGGTGAAGCAGGACACGGTGGTGTTGACCCTGAACGGCGAGGCGGTTGACGCGAGTGTGTCCAAGAGTGGAGACATCGTGACGATCAGCTACTCGCCGGATGCGCTTCCGGTGGGATCGCACACGGCCTCGATTTCATTTGAGGAGTCCAACGGGGTCACCCGTGCGACCGAGTGGAGTTTTGGAGTGCCGGGAGTGTA
>JAKUOU010000130.1 GCA_022451065.1 Pedosphaera sp.
GAATTACGCCTTCGCCCTGGCTTGGCTAGCGGATGCCACCTGGCGAGGATTGGCAAAGCGGAGCCATGAAAACCGTCCGGCATGGGTGGGCGCAGCGCTGCAATGTTTCATGGCGCTCATGTGGTTCAATGCAACGGTGGTCTTTGGCTCGCCGTGGGGCCAGCTCACCGGATGGGCCGCCGTATTTGGCCTGGGCAGTTGGTTTATGCTCCAGCACAAGCAGGCGCTTTAGCCCACTTGGCCAAGCGCCTTCTTTTGCTGCTCAAGCAGCGTGGTGACTTTTTGCAACTCAGCCTCCACTTGGCCAAGCAGAGTCTCGGCATCGTCCAGCGACCCGGTCTTCCCCATTTTTTCAAGAGCCTCACACGCCTTGGCCAGTTGCCCGGCCCGGAGGTTGTGGGCGCTGCCCTTGAGCGAGTGGGCCGCTTCGCCAGCCTCAGCGGCCTTGTTGGCATCCAGCGCCGCACCGGCCTGGGCCAGCCGAGCCGGGGCGTCCTGCAGAAACAGATCGATCAGTTCCACAACCACAGCGGCATCGCCAAAGGAGTGAAGAGCCTCGACAATGGAGTCGGTGTCCCCTGAGCCAGCTTCCCCCTGCACCGCGCCAACTTCGCCGGCGATCCCTCTCAGCGCCTGGCCAAGCTGCTCGAGATCGATCGGTTTGATGAGGTAGGCATCCACGCCGGCATTGAGGCATTTACGTTTTTCGTCCGGGTCTGCATTTGCAGTCACCGCCAAGATGCGGATTTGCCGGGCTCGACCCGGGAGCTGACGGATGGCACGGGTGGCCTCGTAGCCATTCATCTCCGGCATCTGGCAATCCATCAGCACCACATCGTAGGGCATTTTGCGAATCGCCTCGAACGCCTCGAGTCCGTTGGCCACCGCGTCTGCCGTGTAGCCGAGGTTGCCGAGCTGAAGGAGCAAGACTTTGCGGTTCACCTGGTTGTCTTCCGCCACCAATATCCTAAGCGGCTTGGCCTCGCCCTTTGCGTGTTGATCGGCGGACGGACGGACGACAGAAGCGGCTTCGCCGTTGAGCAAGCGAGTGATGCACTCGAGCAACCGGGATTGCTTGACCGGTTTGGTGAGGCAGTCATTGATGCCGACGCCCTGCCAGGAGTCGGGCGGCAATACATTCCCCATCGGGGTCAGCAGGATCAATTTCAAATCGGCAAAAAGCAGATCGTCCTTAATGGTTCGGGCCAAGCCGAGGCTGTCCTTCTCCGGCATTTCACTGTCCAGAATAACCACTTGAAAGAAATGGTCGGTGGCGATGGCATCCTGGAGCAACTGCAACGCCTCAGCCGCCTCGCGAGCCTCGGTGGTCTTTATCCGCCGCGAGCGTAGTTGGTGGCGCAGTATCTGGTGGTTCGTCTCGTTGTCATCGACAACCAGCACGTTTAGGCCGGCCAACAGTTGCTGCTGCGCCTCCACCGCACCGGACTCGAGCTGCTTGGGCAACGGCAGTTCAAACCAGAAACTCGATCCCTGTCCCAGTTTGCTCTCGAACCCAATCCGACCGCCCATGATCTCAGTCAACTGCTTGGAGATGGTCAGGCCAAGGCCGGTACCCCCGTATCGGCGGGAGAATGACCCGTCCACCTGGGTGAATGGCTGAAACAGGTGTTTTTGCGCCTCCGCAGGAATGCCGATGCCGGTGTCAACAATCTCGCAGCGGATCGTTACCTCTCGACCGGTCTCGCCAACGGTGTTGAGCCGCACCGTGACTTCACCCTGCTCGGTGAACTTGATCGCGTTGTTAACAAGGTTGGTCACGATCTGGCGCAGCCGCCCAGGGTCACCGATGACACTCGTCCACACGTCCTCGAACACAAGGCAGGCCAGATTCAGCCCCTTACTCTGGGCCTGCTCCGCCAGTAGATCCACGGCGCTCTCGACTATCTCGCGTAGGTCAAATGGGGCCTGCTCAATCTCCAGCTTGCGCGCCTCGATTTTCGAGAAGTCGAGGATGTCGTTGATGACCCCCAGCAGCGCACCGGCACTCTGCCGGATGGTGGTGAGAAATTCGCGCTGCTGTTCGTTCAGCGGCGTGTCCAACAGCAGTCCGGTCATCCCCACGATGGCATTCATCGGGGTACGAATCTCATGGCTGGTGTTGGCGAGGAACTCCGACTTGACCCTCGCTGACTCGAGCGCGGCGTCTCGGGCCTGGGCCAGTTCGGCCTCGGCCTTCTTCAGGGCAGTGATGTCCTTGGAAATGCCGAACGTACCGACGATTTCCCCAGTGGAGTTTCTCATCGGCATCTTGGTGGTCAAAACCCAACCTTGACGGCCGTCACTCCAAGTTTCCTTTTCCGTCTTGCCAATGATGGCCTGGCCGGTTTCGAGGATGGCCTGCTCGTCCTCGAGGGCGAGCCGGGCGTGTTCCTCGCTGAAAAAATCGGCGTCGTTTTTGCCAACCGCCTCGCCGGGATCGTCGAGCCCGAAGTCCTTGGCCAAGGCACGGCTAATCATCAGGAACCGGCTGTCGCGATCCTTAAAATAAATCCGGTCCGGGATGCTGTCGAGCAGCGTGCGCAACAGGTCGCGCTCGTGAGCCAGCGCGGTCTCGGTCTCCCTCTGCTGGGTGACATCCCAAAAGATTCCCTGTACGCCAGTGCACCGGCCGGTCTCGTCGCGAATCGGGGTCTTGACGACATGCACCCACGATTTCTCCACCTCGGACACAACGTGTTCCTCCACCGTGTCCAGCGACTCGCCGCTCTCCATGATACCGATGTCGTCCTCCCGGTACTTGTTCGCAAGGTCAGCGGGGAAAAAATCAAAGTCGGTTTTGCCGATAATCTCCCGGCGCGTCTTGCCCAGTTCTTTGCAGAACCGGTTGTTGGCAAACGTGAACCTCCCGGCGGCGTCCTTGCGGAAAATATACTGCGGCAGGTTTTCCACCAGCGAATGAAACAAAAGCTCGGAGCGGCGCAGCTCCAGTTCGGCTCCCTTCTGTTCCACGATATCCTGCACAGTGCCCTCGTAATAAAGTACCCTGCCGGACTCGTCCCGTACCGTGCGGGCCGTCTCTGAGATCCAGATCCGGGAGCCGTCCCTGCGGAAAATCTCCGACTCAAACTGCTCGATACGCCCCTGTTGCTGGATGAGTTTTAGGAACAAATCTCGCTGCTCGGGCTCGACGTACAGCTGACCCTCGATGTCCCCGATGGCCTCGATCAACTGCGCCGGAGAGTCGTACCCGTAAAGCTCCGCCAACCGGTGGTTGGCGTATACGTACCGGCCCTCCTCCGTGGAGCGAAAAATGCCCACCACGACATCGTCAAAAAAAACCGGGTTCCCAAGAAGGTCGATGGATGGCGCTTTGTGGCTTGGATCAGTCATGCGTTGGGCATTCGCTTGGCCAGCCAAGGGTAGGAACTCCCCCCCGCTTGGCCAAGCGCATTCGCGGCTTACGCCGTTCGGCGCTTTACCGGGCTGGACGCGCGGAACAGAATGCCGGCCCGCTTGGCCAAGCTTGGCGGTGTGAAAATGAAACTGGGTTCCCATATGTCAACCGCAGGCGGCGCTTGGAAGGCCATTGAGCGAGCCCGCTCGGTCAACTGCGAAAGCACGCAGATTTTCATAAAGAGCAACATGCAGTGGTTCGGCAAACCGCCCAGGCCGGAGGCCGCCGAGCGCTTCGCGACCGAGCTGGCAAAAGGCGACGTCGGAACGGTGTTCGGCCACGCCGGCTACCTCATCAACCTCGCCGGGCCGGACGGCGATAACCGCGACAAGTCGATCGAGTCGCTCACTCAGGAGATCGAGTTCGCCACGACGCTGGGCGTACCGTTCCTCGTTCTGCATCCCGGAGCGCACCTTGGCCAGGGAGACAACACCGGCGTGAAGCGCATCGCGCGAGCGCTTAACGGGATCTTCCGGGTCACGAAAAAATCGCCGGTGCGCATTGCGCTCGAGAATACAGCCGGGCAGGGCACCTGCCTCGGGCACCAGATTCGCCATCTCGCTGAAATCTTCGATCGAGTCAAACAGCCAGAGCGGCTCGGCGTCTGCCTTGACACAGCCCATTTCTTCGCCGCCGGTTACGACATCCGCACGCCCGGAGGCTGGGACGCCGCCATTGCTGAGGTCGGACAAATGATCGGCCTGGAGCAGGTGCTGGCCTTTCACCTCAACGACTCGAAAACCGGCCTCAACTCACGAGTCGATCGCCACGACCACATAGGCCATGGGTTGATCGGTAAAAAGGCATTCGCTCACATCGTCAATGACCCGAGATTCGCCGACACGCCCGGCTGCCTTGAGACGCCCAAGTCCCCCGATCTGCATGAAGATATCGCAAACCTGACCACCCTCCGGTCGCTACTCAAAAAGGCAAAACGCCCCGGAAAAAATAGATGATTCCGGACTATTGCTCCTGCAACAACTTGGCAGCGCTGGCAGCGCGCTACCTTTTTGCTTCTGCAATCTATTGAGCCTCCAGCACCCAAGCCAATAGATCGGCCATCTGCCCGTGGCTCAACCCCGCCTCAAGCCCCGCCGGCATCAGCGACTGGTCGGTGGATTGGATTGAACGCACTTCGGCCCGTCGCACACTCTTCGCGCTTCCGTCGGGCTGAATCAACTCCACCACGGAAGCGTTCTCGTTGGCGATCATCCCCACAAGCGTCTCGTCGCCCTTGGCCAGATGCATGGTGAAAAGCAGGTATTGGGGCGCCACCTCGCGATTCGGGTCGATCAGACTGACGAGTAGTTTCTCCGCCCCGTTTGCGCGGGTCGATTTCAGGTCCGGCCCGATGGCGCGCCCCACTCCACCGAGTTGGTGGCACGCAGCGCAGCGCTGCTCAAACGTGGCCTTGCCGGCGGTCGCACTGCCACGCCTGTCCAAGGCTGGCCGAAATTGATCGATCGCCTTGGCCCGATCCGGATTCGTCTTGGTTTTTGGCTTAAAGACTTGTGCATGATATTCGCCCGCCGGGCCGGCGCTGACCTTGGCCAAGCGGCCCGCCGCCATCGTCTCGAGCTGCATCACGATCTGCGAGCCGATCTTCGACCTTGCAAATGCCTCGTCAGCATTCAAGGACCGAATGATTTCCGCGTGGCTAGCTGTGGCGGCATTCAGAGCGGCGACCTGTTGCCAACGATCGCCCCCGCTGTGTCTCAGCAACTTCGACAACGCAACCGATTTGCCGGGGATGCTCAATCCGCCAAGCGACCAGCCGAGCTGATAACGCACCAGTGCATCCGGATCGTTGGCCAAACGACGCAGGCCGGCAGCCAAGGGAGAGTCGAACACCGTCGACTGCCCGGCGACGCCAGATTGGAGCTTGGGCAAAAAATCCTCTGCCAAGCGAATGGCATGAGCACGCACAATCGGCGACTCATCGGACAGCGCCAAAACAAGATCGTTGCTTTTAAGCGCCCCCAATGCAGCCAACGAATAGTTTGCGACCATTCGACCGGGGGCGGTTTTGCCGCTCTTGGCCAATCGGCGAAGCGGTTCGACGGCCGCCTGATTTTGCCGCTCATACAAAAGCCGTGTCGCCGTGTTGCGATGCCAACCATTCGGGTGATCGAGCATCGCAACCAACTCGTCCAGAGTGGCTTGAGCAAGCCGAGGCAACTGAGGCTGAACGAAGTTTTCCGGCACAACCCGGTAAATCCGGCCGCGGTCGTTGCCGCTATCAAGGTCTATATGCTGCTTAATGCCGTGCGGCAGCGACCACGGATGCTCAATGACTTCGCGATACATATCGGCGATGTACAGCGCGCCGTCCGGGCCGACCTCCATTTGGACCGGCCGAAACCAATTGTCCGTCGAGGCAAGGAACTCCCGATCGCGTTCATCGTCGGGGCGCTCGGCTATAAATTGTATCCGGGGACGAAGCAGTTTTTTGCGGTGAACCAAGTTGCTCCCGGCATCGGCAATAAAGGCGTCGCCGTTGAAGGCGCTTGGCCAAGCGTGACCATCGTAAATTGTCACGCCGGTTGCCGCTGTGAAATAACCGGACGGACGGCCGCCACCCTCCACCGG
Organism: Pedosphaera sp.; assembly: GCA_022451065.1. GTDB lineage: Bacteria > Verrucomicrobiota > Verrucomicrobiia > Limisphaerales > UBA1096 > UBA1096. Next base: position 6,005 of record JAKUOU010000130.1, read on the forward strand.
CCCGGACACTTGCTTGGCTACACGCCAGCGCGTACGGATCACCCGCCAGGCCTCGTCTGGGCTGAGACGAAAAACAGTCGCCGAGGCGCCGTCCACTGGAATGTCCACCAGCGGCGATGGCGGACTAAAATTCGGGTTCACCCTGGCGTAGCGACGCTCGTACATCACCTGCTGAATGTGGTGGCTGTTGCTGCAGACAAACTTCCGTCCAGCAGCATCGAAATCCATCCCGTGCTGCGCGCCGCCACTCTCAAGCCGGAAGTCGAGCACGCGTGGGTCGAACGAAAAATCGCCGCGCCGAAAACTGACCGTACCCCGCTCCGGTTTACCAACGACGCGCACCTTTCCCGGGGTACCGCTCGCCGTGCCGTGGATGCGGTTGTCATGCCCCCAGCGGAAGCTGTTCATCAGCGACTGCATGTTGAGTCGGTTGACCCCATCGCCGATGCCGGTGAAGATGACTCGCCGCTCGTCGGCTTTCTGGTCGCCATCGGTGTCTTTCAAAAAGAGAATGTCCGGCGTCGCGCCGATGAACACGCCACCGTCGTAACAAACGATCGCCGTTGGCCAAGCAAGGTCACCAGCATAGATCGTCGAGCGGTCGTAACGGCCGTCGCCGTTCTCGTCCTCGAGCAGCCGCACCTGACCAAGCCGATCGTCGCGGTGCTCCGAGTAGCCGATCATCTCGACAACGAACAACCGGCTGTTCTCGTCGAACGCCATCGCTACTGGGTCGGTGACGAACGGCTCGGCGGCAGTCAACTCGATGCGGAAACCGGGTTTGACGGTAAATGTAGCCAGAGTGGCGGCCGGTTCGGTCGGTTTCAGGCGCGGAAGATCCCTCTTGACGGCTTCCGGTTCAGCAGCGGAAAAGGCCAGTGCAAACAGGACAAGCCAAGAGAAAACAAAAAAAAGACGGTGGAACACGACCCAAACCAAGCGTTAAAAAGATAAAACAACAAGAAAAAACAGGGTTTTTCAAAATTTAACATAATCTCTATTGATTTAGTAGGGTTTAAGAGCCACA
>JAKUOU010000131.1 GCA_022451065.1 Pedosphaera sp.
GCATGCAGGATTTCGTTCGTGAACAGCACACCCGCTACATCTCCGGCCCGGACTCGGTGCACCCCGCGTATCCGTTCCAACTCAGCGCGCGCGACCTGGCGCGGTTCGGACTGCTCTTCGCGCGCGGCGGCCGCTGGGGCGATTCGCAAATCATCCCACAAGACTGGGTCAACGAAAGCACGAGCCCGTACTCCACCACCGAGCGCGGCGGCGGTTACGGCTACATGTGGTGGGTGGCGGCCAACGGAAAGTTTTATCCCAACGTCACCCTGCCGGACGGATCATTTGCCGCCAGCGGTTATCGTGGCCACAAGGTGCTGGTTATCCCGCAATGGGACCTGGTGGTTGTGCACCGGGTGAACACGTTTGAGGAGGAGGGCAGCGTCAGCGCCACTGAGTTCGGCCAACTGATGAAACGAATCCTCGCCGCCCGGCCAAGGGATTGAATCTATCGCAACGTCCGGATGCCGAGGCCGGGTTCGTCGGGGAAAGTGAGCTTTCCTTCATGCAGTTGAACGCCCTCCGCGGCGTCTTTGGCCAGGAGCACGGCGCCGTCGAGGTCTGCGTAGTCGAGCAACGGCGCGAGCTGCGCTGCTGCGGAGATGCCGACGGAGCTTTCGGTCATGCAGCCAACCATCACCTTGAGGCCGTGGTCGTGCGCGGCGGCTATCATCCGGCGTGCTGGTGTCAGTCCGCCGCACTTGCAGAGCTTGATGTTGATGCCGTGAAAGTGATCCACGCACTGCAGCACATCGGCCTCGCCCACGCAGTTTTCGTCGGCGATGAGCGGCAGGGCCGAGCTGCGGAATAATTCTGCCTGTGCCTTTCGGGCCTCGGGCGGGAGCGGTTGCTCGATGAACTCTACACCTTGCTGTGCCATCTCAGCGGAGAGCGCGGCGGCCTCACCAGGAGCCCAGCCGCAGTTGGCATCGACGCGAAAGACGGCATCAGTGTGCTCACGTAAGCCCCGGATGATTTGCATGTCGCGCGCGGTGCCGAGCTTGATTTTGTACACCGGCCACCCCGGCATCTCGGCGAGCTTGGTCACCATCTCGTTCACCCCGGCGATGCCGATTGTGAAGGATGATTTTACCGCATCGTTAGGATCGAGTCCCCACAGCCGGTGCACCGCCGCATTTTCCAAACGACCCCACAGGTCGTGCGCGGCGCAATCGAGTGCGGACAACACAAACGGCGCGTCAGCCAGGTGCCCGGCGCAAAGATTCCAGAACGATTCGGTGTCACGAAACATCTCGCTGCCGAGCAGCGGCTGCATGGCTTGCAGGCGCGTTCGCATTAAGTCCATCGACGAATCGTAATAGCTGCTGGCAGTTGCTTCGCCGTAGCCGCTCATGCCGTCCTGCTGTAACTCTACAATCAGCGTGCGCTGAGCTGTGATAGTTCCGCGAGAAATCGTGAAGGGATGTTTCAGGGGCAGCTCGTATTCGTGCAGGAGCAGTTCCATTTCAGTCTTTGAGCATCTCCAGCACCGCGTTCACCAGCGGCTCGGCATTTTCGCGGAACACATCACAGGCTGGCAGTTTCCATTCTGACTCGATGCGATCCCGCTCGGCAAGGTAGGCGGACTCATCGACGCAGCGGCTGTTGATGGCTACGCCGATGAAACGGCACGGATGCGCCGCATTAGCCATGGCAAGATAGAGCTCACGCTGCGACTCTATAGTGGGCAGCTCGATGTGGTCTGCGCCCTTGGCCATTTTGCGGCCCATTTCGTAGCAGTAAATGAGGCCATCCGGCAGGCAGCCGTGCAGCAGGCCAAGTGTCACGGCGGAGTAGCACGGATGCGTGATGCTGCCCTGACCCTCGATGACGAGCACCTCGTGATGCTGGTGAGTGAGGATTTGTTTTTCCACCGCGCCACTGATGAAGTCAGCCACCACGGCGTCAACCGGGCAGCCGTCACCCTCCACCATGATCCCTGTCTGGCCGGTGGCAATGAACTTGGCGTCCACGCGGCGCTTGGCCAGGCCGCGCGCCACCTCGATCGAAACCACCATTTTGCCCACGCTACAATCGTGCCCGACGGTGTGGATGCGGAGACAATTGGTGGAGATGTTTTGACGCTTGGCCACGTCGCGTTCGTTGTTGCGGCGCAGGTCACGCAGGGTCGAGCCGCTGGCCTTGGCGGCGGCGGCGAACTGCGCGTCGTCATTGAAGAACTCGTGAAGCCCCGATTCCACGTCCATCCCGCGCTTAATGGCTGCGAGCACCAGTTCCCGCATCGGCGGTGGCAGGGAGCCGCCGCTGGGCGCGATGCCGATGAGCAGCACGTTGGCTTCGGGCAGGGCATCGAGGGAGTTGACGACCGGCAGGTCACCGCCCACCTCGAAGAGACCCTGGCAGGTTTGTGGCGGCACGGTGGTATCGAGCACGCCCACCAACTCGTCACGCCGGTAGCGGATCACGCTGCAAGCGCTCTTGGCCGTGTTCGGTGAGGAGAGTCCCTCGGTGAGGATGAGGACCTTGCGCGCCATGCGGGCGCAGATGTTAGCAAAGGGTCTCAGGTGACAAAGCAAAATGGCCAAATTTCCACTTGCCGACTCTTTGCCAACCGGTAGCCTCCCGGCACATCATGAAACGATTCTTGTTCCTCGCGTTCGGCTTGGCATTGGTGACATTCGCTGCGGCGGCGGATTTGAAACCGGTAAAGGTGTTCATTCTTGCCGGTCAATCAAACATGGAAGGGAAGGGTAAGATCGACCCATTGCTTAACCATCAGATCATTGCGCCCGAAACCAAGGATTTCTTCGCGCATTTGCACAAGGACGGGAAATACATCGAGCGTGACGACGTGTGGATCAACTACCTCGAACGCCGTGGCAAACTGACTGTCGGATACGGTTCGCCTGGTTGCATCGGGCTTGAACTGGAGTTTGGCCACATCATGGGCAATCACTACGACGAGCCAGTGCTGCTCATCAAGACGGCCTGGGGCGGTAAAAGCATCGGGCGCGACTTTCGGCCGCCGAGTTCCGGGCTGCAATCGAAAGAGAAGATCGACGAGTTCGTCGGGAACATGGTGAAGCGCGACTACAACAACCTCATCCGTAAAGAGTGGAACCAGGCGAAGAAAGACAATCCCAAGATCACACGCAGGGAAATCGAGGAAAAGAGCGACGCTTCACTTGAAGCCATCCACAAAGCCAAGGGCGAAGGATACCGCAAAGAGGTGGTGGAAAGCTACGGGCATTTCTATCGCTTGATGATGTCGGAAATTAAAACGACATTAAGCGAGTTGAAAACAAGGTTTCCCGACTACGATGGGCGTGGCTATGACATCACCGGCTTTGTTTGGTTCCAAGGCTGGAACGACATGTACAACGGCTTTCAAGACGAGTACGCCAAAAATATGGAGAACTTTATCCGCGACGTTCGTAAAGACTTGGCCAGGCCGAACCTTCCGGTGGCGATTGGCATCATGGGGCAGAATGGTTTCAAGCCGGCCAAGGGCAACATGGCCATCGTTAAGACTGCCCAAGCGGCGATGAACGACGTTCCCGCCTTCAAAGGCAACGTTAAAGCCATCCCGACCGACATCTACTGGGACAAACGAGCCGACGAAGCCTACCCTACGTGGCGTGATAATTTTGAGGAATGGGTCAAGATAGGCTCCGATCGCCCTTACCACTACCTCGGAAGCACCATCACCTTCACCAAGATTGGCCGTGCGCTTGGCCAAGAGATGCTGCGGCTGCGCGGGGAAAAATAACCGTTTACCGCTTGTCCACACGTGGAGTCATTTGCTCCGGAACTTGAAATGAAAAGCGATAGAAAACTCCCCGTAATCAGGCTCGACCTGGTCCGGCTCGTGGTCTTTCACGGGTTGGTCATGTTGATGATCGCCTTGGCATTGCACGTCGCCAAGCCGGTTTGCCGAGCCGATCCAGCGCACAGTTCCATTGAACTGCAGGGTCTGCATGCCTATCCGGATCGTGAAAGTGTTCCGGCCGGGGATGTGATCCGGTTTCATGTCAGTAGCCAGGTTCCTTACCGCTTCCAGGTGACGAGGCTGGGATTGCGGGTTGATGAGCGATCCAGTGATGAAAGCATTCTGCTAGCGGACAAGGAATCGCCCGCCCACGTGCAGCCGATTCATCCGGGATCATATGTGCGGGTAAAAAACGGATTGCCAGCTGATGCTGAGCTAAAAGCACTGACACTCGAATGCTGGGTGCGACCTTGGAAACTCAAACCGTGGCAGGGGATTCTCACCCAACACGATTATCCGGACCGTTGTGGTTATGGCTTGTTTTTGGATGCCGAAGGCAGGGCGGTGTTTTCCATTGGATCTGGAGGTGTGTTTGATCAAGACAGCCTGGTGATTGGACCAAAGCTGAATCGCCTCCAGTGGCACCATCTTGTCGGAGTCTGGAATAGCACGACCAAGACCGCGGCAATTTGGGTCGATGGCAAACATGCCGCCGAATGGCAGGCGAAGGGAAAGTTCTTGCCGCGCAGGGCTGGTCCAGCCGAGTTGCGCATCGGTGCCTACAGCGACCAAGACATGATAGGTCGTTTTTTTGATGGCGATATTGCCATGCCTGCGATTTATACGCGCGCCCTTATGCGGGATGAAATCATAGAACGGTTTTCTATGCGCGGCCTGAAGGAGCCCGACCTCAAGGACCCGGCGCTCGTGGCCTTTTGGCCGCTGGATGAAGAACAGGGTGTCAAAGTGAGAGACGCATCCAGGAACCGTCGCGAGGGTGAAATCATCAATCTTGGGACCTGGATGATCGGCGGCCCATCTTTCGATGGTGGCAGCATCGGGCGTTATGATACGAATTATGATCCCGGAGCCGATTCAGATCGGGGCCACGGTTTGCGACTGGCCTCTGATGATCTCTACGATTGTGGGTGGAAAGCTGCGGAAACGTTTCATGTTCCAAAAAATGCGAAGACAGGCATTTATGCGGCATGGTTCAATTTTGAACTCGAGGGTAAGCCACACCGATACCCCGTCACTTTTGTCGTCAACAAAGCCAGGGATGCACCTAGGGCGCCGCTGCTGTTGATGTGTTCCTCCACCACTTGGCGTGCCTATAGTGGAACGCCCTTTGCGAGGAATGTGCCTGATGAAAACCGCAACTGGCCCACCGGCGGGCAGGTGAACGATGCAGCGAATCCGCCGGTCTACTGTTTTTATCGGGACCACGCCCACGGGCAGCCCACCTATAAACTTGGGTTACACATTCCGTGGCCGGTGGCTGGCCCGGATGTCCGCTACAGTCAGTCGGGTGTTGGGTATTCCCACCTCATGCGCGGCGAGCGGTTTACTCATGTATGGCTGGAGAAACAGGGCTACGATTTCGACGTCATCACCAACCTCGACCTGCATCGCGACCCTGCGTTGCTTAACGGTTACAAGGCGCTCATCATCAACGGCCATGACGAATATTGGTCCGCACGGATGTATGACGGTTTGGATCAGTACCTGAAGAAAGGTGGCGCGGCAGCGGTGTTGTCCGGCAACACCATGTTCTGGCGGATTACTGTGGATGACGAACTCGGTACGATCGAGTGCAGGAAGTATGGCCCCACAATTGGTGGCAGGGCGCTGGCCAACGTCGGCGAAATATACCACAGCTTTGATGGAAAACGCGGCAGCCTAATGCGTAACTGTGGATTCCCGCCTTGGAAGAACATCGGACTGGAATGCAGCGGTTGGTGGGGTGGTAACAACAACGGCATGTATACAGTGACGGCGCCAAGGCATTTTCTGTTTCGTGAGCCGGAACGCATTGATTTTTCTGATCGCGTTGTTTTTGGTGGCGCAAAGAATGGCTATCGCAGGGCTGGCGGTCATGAGGGTGATATTCGCCTCTCCTCCTTCGCGCCGCCCACCGGGCCGATTCCGGCGGGGGCTTTCCTCCCCAATGAGCCGCCCGGGATCGAGACAATCGCCAATCTGAAGCGCGACAATGTTCGCGTACTGGATTATTTCGCCCGCTTCGGCCAGCAGGAAACAGGATCGCTGGTGGACATGATCTACTGGGAGCGTCCCCAGGGTGGCAAGGTGTTCAACGCCGGCGCCATTGGTTTCGGCTGGGCGCTTGATGCCGATCCAAAGCTGACCAAGCTGTTACGTAATGTGTTGTATCAACTTGCCGGGGTTAAAGCGCGGACGCCGTATGATCCGGAGTGGCTAGAACCGGTAAAATAGAACTAAAGTGCGGGGGCTGGCCTTTTTGTTAAATCTGCTTTGACGACTCGGATTAATGCCCCTACGATTTTCTCCATTGCCAAACACGATTAATTCCCGATGAGGCTTCCATCATTTCAGCTTTGTTTAACCTACTTGGCCTTCTTGTCTGGCGTTGATTGTTTAAGAGGGGATTGGCCTCAGTTTCGTGGGCCCGATGGGCAGGGTCACTCAGATCAAACGGGCATTCCAATCCACTGGAAGGAAGGTGAAAACATCACCTGGAAAACAGCGGTGCCTGGCCAGGGCTGGTCCTCTCCAGTGATTGCGGGCGATCAGGTCTGGATGACCAGCGCCGAGGCCGACGGTAAATCGCTCCACGCCATTTGCATCGACAAAAGAAGCGGCAAGTTGCTGCACAATGTTGAGGTGTTGACGCCGCAGGATGCTGGCCCCCTCCATCGATTGAACGGTTATGCCTCTCCCACACCCGTCTTGGATGGTGAGCGTGTGTACACCCACTTCGGCCCCCGAGGCAGCGTGTGCCTGGACACTACTGGCAAAATCATCTGGAAAAACAACTCGTTCAAGTACAACGTGATTCAAGGTGCAGCCAGTTCTCCGATTCTTCATGGCGACATGTTGATTCTCACCTGCGATGGTATCGACAATCAGTTCATTGTCGCTCTCGACAAGCGGACGGGGAAAATCAAGTGGAAACAACC
>JAKUOU010000132.1 GCA_022451065.1 Pedosphaera sp.
TGCTGGTGGATGGGCCTTGAGCAGTTGACCTGTGAGGCCACCGCTCCGGATCCGGGACTGGACAACGTCGCCGTTAATGAGGTGCAGCGCCTGCGAGAGGCTGGGCTCCATCTTTACCTCGCAGGAGCAGACTGTCTCTCGCGTGGCCCGGCCGAAGGTGGTTAGGAAATAATTCCCGACATTGCCGTCAGCGATCTGGACCGCGCGCGCGCCCAGCGGCAGGCCTTTGAATTTGTTCTTGGTTTGCGTGACCTGCGTAATGACATCGAGCAGCACCTCCGCCCGGAGTCGGCGGATGCGGCCATGCGCGAAGTTGCGCGTATCCGCGTCATTGGACTCGTTGGTGCGGGTGGCGAGCTGGTACGTCCGCGAGGTGCAGATGTCGTAGACGAGCCGCTTGAAATCGTAATTGTATTCCGTGAATCGCTTGGCCAGGGCGGCGAGCAACTCCGGGTTGGATGCGGGGTTGCTGACGCGGACGTCGTCCACCGGCTCGATAATGCCAATGCCGAAGAAGTGCGCCCAGATGATGTTGGCGAGGTTCGGTGCGAAGAATGGATTGTCTGCGGAGGCCAGCCACGTGGCCAGGATGGCGCGGCGATCCTGCGCGCGTGTAATCTCCGGTGCCGCGCCGCCGAGAAACTTGGGCGTCATGGTGCGGCCGCCGACCGGGTGTTTCACGTCGCCGCTGCGCCGATTGAACACGATCACCTCCCGGGGATCTTCCGCGTTTTTGCGGCCGATTTGCGAGAAGAAGGACGCGAACGAGTAGTAGTCATCCATCGTCCATCGGTCGAACGGATGGTTGTGGCACTGGGCACACTGAATGCGCATGCCCATGAACACCTGTGCGACATTCTCAGTGACCTTCAGTGTGTCGCGCTCGATTTGGTAGAAATTCGTTGCCGGAGACTTGAATGTCCCTCCGGTGGAGGAGAGCAGTTCCTGCACGATCTTGTCGAACGGCATGTTGTTGGCGATGCGATCCTTCAGCCAGTTGTGGTACAGCAGCGTGGCCTTGTAGCTGACCTGGTTGTTTTGCTGCGTTCGAATCTGGAGCAATTCGGCCCATTTCATCACCCACATCTCGGTGAATTCCTTCCGGTCGAGCAGCGACTGGACGAGCTTGTTGCGTTTCTCCGGGTTGGAATCGGCGAGGAATTCGGCCAACTCATCCGGCTCCGGCAGCAGTCCGGTGATGTCCAGAAAGCTGCGCCTCGCAAACGCCTCATCGGAGCACAGCTCGGATGGGGTCATGCGCAGCTTGTGCAGTTTGTCATACACCAGATCGTCGATGTAATTGTTCGCCACCAGCGTCGGCCGCCTGTAGTTCAGCCCCTCCGGGATGACGACGACTTGGCTGCCAATTGTGAATGTCGCAAAACGCGCCATAACGAATGCCTCCCCGCGGTTGTTCGCCGTGACCATGCCGTCCGGGGAGATGGTTGCGCTGTTGTCGTTGTTGCTCTGGAAGACGACCAGCGGGGTGACATCGCGCTCCGTGCCGTCGGAGTACCGCGCGATGACGGTCATCTGCTGGGTCGCACCTTCTCCCTCGAGCAGCAGCTTGGGCGGCAGGATCTCGATGCCAGTCGGCTTGGCGACATCCTTGGCGTCGTTGGGTGCGCCGTCCTCAATCCATTCCACGAGGGTATTGTAATACGGCGACCCGATGTCGAAGCGTTTGCCGCCGGTGTGCGGCACGGCCTCGACTGCTTTCTCGACGATCAAACTCTCGGAGGGCAGGGCGAGGTTCAGCCGGCGCGTGCTAAGCTGGCGGGTGATGCGATGGTGGTCGCCGTCCGGGTCGTAGCCAAATAGCGAAAGCATGAAGCCGTCCTGCCCCCGGGCCGAGCCGTGGCACGAGCCGGTGTTGCAGCCGGCCCGCATGAAGACCGGCATCACGTCGAGCCGAAAGCTGACAGGGCGCGGCTTGGTCGCGTCCGTGACCGTGACCGACACGACTAATTCCTCACCGCCATACGACACGTTCACCTTGGTTTCCCCGTCTGCGCTCGGCTTCAGTTGGGTGCCGTGCAATTCCGCGATACCGGGCTTTGCCAGGCGGAAAACCGCATCGCCGGTGATGTCCCGAGTCGTGTCGTCCTCGTAGGTCGCGATGGCCACCAGCGAGTGTGAGTCGGCGACCGTCTTTAGCGTGACCTTGGCCGGGAACACCTCGATTGATCTCAGCGTCTTGGCTGCAAATCGTTCTTCGCGCGCGAGATCGGCGGCTGACTTGGCCCGGAGCGTCACGCCGCTTGGCCAAGCGGCTCCGTCTGTGATCCATTGCCGGAGAATCTCGATCTCTGTCGGCTTCAGCGGATCGCCCTTGGGCGGCATGATGTCGTCGTGGTTGGCCGCGAGTGAGATGCGCTCGAGCAACAGGCTTTTGGCCGGGTCGCCCTTGGCCAAGGCGGTACCCGAGTCGCCGCCCTTGACCGCTTGGCCAAGCGTGTCCAATCGCAGTCCACCCTTCTGCTTGTTCGCACCGTGGCACTTTACGCAGTGCAGTTCCAGCAGAGGCCGAACATTATTGTCGAACTCCACCGCTTGTCCAAGCGGCACGAGCGCGGCGGTAAACAATCCGGCGAGGGCGCCTTGGCTCAATAGCGCATTCACTCTCATCCGGTCTGCGGGCACCTTCTCCCTAAGTGAGAAGGAATCAAGTCGCCTGCGCTTGGCCAAGCAGTTCCGGTGTGTCGCGGGAGCGTCTTGGAGTGCGACAGTCCCTGCCGCTTTCTGGCGTGTTCCAAAGCGGTGCGGAGCACCGCACTCTAAGACGCTGGCGCTACCGGCGCAGCTCCCTCTCCCAGCGGGAGAGGGTTGGGGAGAGGGAGAGCGCGTTGTGGCCACGGAACCGGCAAGCAAGTTCTTCAAGCGCAGAACATAAAAAATGAACGGGCGTTGTTTCATGTTATCACGGGGTGGCCGACATCGCGCGCTCGGCGGCGCGTTCCTTGGCGATGAGGCGGAGTTTCTCGAGGCGGCTCAGTGGTTTTTTTGGTTTCGGCTTGGGCGCCTCTTTCTTTGCGGCGACCGGCTTGGGCTTAAGCGGCGCGTTTTTGCGGGGCTTGGGCGGGTTGTCGATGCGCAGTTGGCCACCGCTGCCGGCGGACTGCCGGAGCAGATGGCCGTTCCACGGGATGCGAATCGCGGTAAACAAGGTTTTGCTGGTACGCGCCCGAGCATCCTTGGTGGACGCGATCGGGAAAATAAGTTCCTTCGTCTCCTTTGTGATTTTGCGCGGCTCGGTGCTCGTGTGCGCGGGGAGACCGCTGAGGCGTATCTCGGCCTCGCCATCGAACGGGCGAAGTTGTTCCACCGTGCACAACAGGTCGCCGGACTGGCCCCGCTCGATGGCGGTCATCTCGATCTTGATGTTCACGTACGGCTGCTCGACGCGCAGTTCGGTCAACGCAGAGGAGACTATGGTCGGTCCGGTTTTCGTGTTCGCTTCACCAAGGACGGCCAGATGCCATGTGCCAACCGCCGCACTGCCGTTTGCAGTGAGCGGGTAGTCGATTTCGCTTTTGCCCTTTGGCAGCGAGATCGTTCCGGCGGAGCTGACACCGGGCGGCTTCCACGGCAGGCGCAGAGTGATGGCGTTGTCGAAGCCTTCATCACGGATGGCTCGCACTTTCAGGTTCAAACTGCCGAGTTGCAAGATGGCTGTCGGGGGTGTGTTGATCTCGATTCGGAATGGCGCGGTTTCAGTGACGGCGACGGCAAGCCGATCGACTTCGGTCCGGTAAAAAATCCGGTTGCCCGGGCCGCGCACCATCTCGACCGTGTGGCCGAACTGGCCGCGAATGTTTTTCTTCGCGTCGGAGTGGGCGACGTTGACATCGACCAGCGCTGAGTCTAGTTCCGCCTCCGGCTTGGCTTCGAACACGACCGGAAAGCGATCGATGTTCGGCGGCATCTCAGCGGCGTGCATCGTGATGCCGTCCGGGAGCTTATCAGCGGCGAATTTCAACGGCCCACCAAAGTTCCCCCGTGTGACCTGCAGCACGGTGGCGATGCGGTTGCCGCGCGGGATGGGCATCATCTGCCGGGACTGCGTATCCTGCGCGCGAAAGCGTGGGATGAATGTTGCCAGTTCCGGTGCGACCGGCTTGGCCTCGACCCGGTAAACATAGTCTGCGCCGCCCTTGCGGAGATGGTCGGTGACGCGGATGAAATGTTTTCCATCGGCCGGCAGTGTCACCGTGACGCGGCTGTCGGCACTGCCGCTGCTGTCGTCGTTGCCTTGGATGTTTTTGCCGTCCGGGCCGTACACGTTGAGTACGCTGTCCAGCGGCGAGCGGATCGACCGCGCGTGTACGCGTACGTGGATGCGCTGGCCTTTTTTTCCGTTGAACGCAAACCAGTCGATGTCGCCGTCCTTGTCGATAATTCCGTTGAACGCCAACGGCAGCGATGCCTCGGGGACGGGGACGATGTTCCGGTTTTCGTTGGGCTCCTTCTCAAGGACGTTCGGGAAAGGGGAGACGCGGAAGGGGTTTGCCGACGGCGCGGAGAAGCCGTTCGCCTTGGCCAAGACGCCGAAGTTGGTATCCGACTTGGCCGGGGCCGAGACCGCTTGAACGGGCAGTTCGCCCTTGGCCCCGATGAAACGAACCTCGGTGTCGGTGCCCGCTTGGCCACCGGCGGGGAAGATCGCTCTTGGCCTCGGAAACTGGCCGATGTGCAACCGGTACCGGCTGTTGCCGCCGCCACCGTACGAGCTGTCGCGCACCTCGATCCAGTAATCGCCGTCGGCCGGCGCGACGATCGAGGCGAAACAATCCTGCAACAGCAACGGCGTGTCGTCCGCGGCATCGAGTTCAAATCGTTTGGCATCGAGGATCGCGATGTACGGGTCGAACAGCGTGTTGCTGAGCCGGATCGCCTCGATCTCCGCGCTCAACACCTGTCCTTTTATAGCGGTGACGCGGTAGTAATCCACATCCTCGTTTTGCACCGTCCCCTCGATAGTCGTATTGAGTGGGACGGCTTGTGGTGCGGCGAAGTCGTTGTTCGGTTCCTTCTCGGCGGCGTTGGGGAATTGGCTCACCCAAAATGTCTGCAGCGGGCTGATGCCGGTGGCGGTGACAAGGCGCAGCTTGTGCTCGCCCAGCGCACAGTCTGCGGCGATGGCAATCGTTGCGCGGGCTTCCTTCGAGTTTTTCGGTACCGGCTCGATTTTTTCCACCGAAAAGCCGGGCGAGTAAAACAACACCTCGCGCACGTCACCCAGCCGGTCGCCGATGAATCGCACCTCCACCGTCGAGCCGCACTGGCCGCCGCGCGGCAGGACGAGGCTCAGCCCCGGCGATGCCGCTTGGCCAAATGCAGCCAGTCCAAGGCCAAGCGCAATGATGGCCAAGGATTTGTTGTGGAAGAACATGGCCGAGAGGGGGTCAGCCAAGCAGCGCGTCGAGCACCTTGCCGCCGTCGACGATCTCGATCGGCCGATCACCGGGTGCCATCAATTCCTTGTCGGCCACGATGCCCATCTGGTGATACACCGTCGTCGTGAGATCCTCGACCGTCAGCGGATCCTCCTCCGGCTCCGAGGCGAAGGCATTGGAAGCGCCGTACACCTGGCCCTCCTTGATGCCGCCGCCGGCGAGCAGCACGCTAAATACGCGCGGCCAATGGTCGCGTCCATTGTTTCGGTTGATCTTGGGTGTGCGGCCAAACTCAGACGACAACATCACCAGCGTGTTCTTGAGCAGGCCACGGCTGTCGAGATCCCGGATCAGCGAGGCGTACGCCTTATCCAGCGCGGGCGCCTGCCGCCGGAAGCCGTTTTTGATGTCGTTGTGGTGATCCCACCCGCCGTAGGTCAGCGAGACAAACCGCACGCCGGCCTCGACCAACCGTCGTGCCAGCAGCATCCGCTGGCCCGCCTGGTTGCGCCCGTACTGGTCGCGCACCTTGGCCGGTTCCTTGTCCAGCGCGAACGCCTCTCGCGCCTCCCTCGAACTGACCAGCTTGTATGCGCCCTGATAAAACTCGTCCATCGAGTCGAGTGCATCGGAGCTTTCCAGCTTGCGGAAGTGATCGTCGATCACCTTGAGCATTCCCTTGCGCCGGTCGAAGCGCGCTGACGAGATGCCGTTCGGCAACGCGAGGTCCCGCACGGAAAAATTACCGCTGGCGGGATCACTCCCCAAGCCGAACGGGCCGAACGCGCTGCTCAGGTAACCGCTCCCGGCGTGCTCGTTGGGGACGTTTGGGATGCAGACATACGGCGGCAGGTTTTTGCGCGAACCAAACTCGTGCGACACCACGCTGCCGATACTCGGGTACTTGAGCGCTGGGCTGGGGCGGTAGCCGGTAAACATGTTGTGCGTGCCACGCTCGTGCGCTGCCTCGCCATGGGTCATCGAGCGGCAGATGGTTATCTTGTCCGCTACCTTGGCCGTCTCCTTGAACATCTCGCCAAAGCGCACCCCCGCCAGCTTCGTGCCGATGTTCCCGTTTGGCCCCCGGTACTCAAGCGGGGCGTACGGCTTGGGGTCGAACGATTCCTGGTGCGCCATGCCGCCCGGCAGGAAAATGTGGATGACCGACTTGGCCTGGCCCTCCTTGCTCTCGTAATGTTTTTGCGCGGCCCGTGCCTCTGTACGGAGCAATTCCGGCAGCGTAATGCTAAGCCCACCGAGTATGCCCACTTGCAGAAAATCCCGGCGCCCAAGCAGATGTCGTGCGTTCAGAATCTCCAGGTTGAGGTTCGGTTCCCTTTTCATGATCAAAATAAAGCTCCTTGGCCGATAAGGCTGGGGAAAGCTCCCTGCTTTTGCAACAAACAAAATCGACGCCCACAACACCCCGCTATTCAACAGAAATCCCGTTAAATCGAACGATTCTAACTCATTAGTAGGTATAGCCCCGT
>JAKUOU010000133.1 GCA_022451065.1 Pedosphaera sp.
TCCCATTTCTCAATAACCGTGATGACGTTTGCATTCGTTTCCTGAATGGGAATGTCGGTTTGGAAGTCCACCGTCGCGGAATATTCCACACACCCCTCTTCCTCCAGCACCTTGGGAACGTTCGCCTTGAATATTTCAATGAAGGCGTCGCGTTCGGAGGCTTTTACTGAAATGGATGCTATTACGTTTATCATTTTATCTCCTAAGCCTGTAAGAGACTGAACACTCGTGGTCGAGTTGCCGTTTTTGAAGGCGTTTTAACTGTTGCTGCAAAAGTGGTTTGGTTACTTCCCTTCAGCCTTTAATTCTTCACCCGTCTTGCCTCCGTGTTTGCGGAGGAGGTCGGCGGTCTCAGTTCGTTGGTATTTAATGGCTCGATCTAGCGGAGTTAGACCATCCTCAGTCTTGACATTCACATCCCCACCTTTGGCGATGAGTAGTTCGACGATTTCCTTACGGCCTTCCAAAGCTGCATAATGCAAAGGGGTTCCTCCGACCTTATTCTTTGCATTCACATCTACACCAGCAGCTAAATGCTGTTTGACTGTTTCAATGTCACCCCCCGCAATAGCTGCGATTAACGTTCTATCTATTTTCGCCTTCCCACACCCCACCAGAAGCACGGCTGCGATTGTTGTGAGTAGTAGGTGTTTCATTGGTCGGCTCAAAGCTCAGCTTAGTTGTTTATTGTTTACAATGGATTTCTTAGCGACGCGGATTCCACGGCGGTCCAGCTTGCGCCCTAAGAGTCTGCATCCGTCGACGCATTGCTTCAAGAGTTTCGTAATGTCGTGGATTGTCCGCCAAGTTATTGACTTCGTGTGGGTCTTTCGCGAGATCGAAGAGTTGCTCGTACGTCGGCCGCTCATCGAAGTAATGAACATACTTCCAACGCTTGGATCTCAGGCCTTCGCTACGTGGAATGTTATTTTCGTTCGTCTTGAGTCCAGACGGGCGAAAATAATGCTCGTAGAAAAAGTCCCTGGGCCAGTCTTGCGAGTTGCCTGTCAGTAGAGGGACCAGGCTCCTCCCTTGCATAGCGGCGGGTATCTCTATACCAGCAAGATCGAGCAGTGTCGGCCCGTAGTCGACGTTCAGAGCCAACTCGGACACAGCTTTACCCCTGCTCGCCTCCGGTCGGCGAGGATCATAGATAATGAGCGGTAGTCGAATCGATGGCTCGTACATGAGCCATATGCCCGTGATACTGTGCTCTCCCGTGATAAGTCCATTGTCCGATGTAAAAACGATTAACGTGTTGTCCTCTACTCCCCGCTTTCGAATTTCATCAAGGATTCTTCCGATCTGGATGTCGACGCCCGTGATGAGTCGATACATCGCCTTCATCATTTTCTGATACTTTTCGGGAGTGTCGAAACGGCGAAACCAACGCTGACGATTCATCGAAACGCGCAGAAACTCGGGCAACTGTTCAAAGTGTTGAGGTTCGGATACGGGCGGTGGCGGAATGGTCACGCCTTGATACAGATGCTCGAGCTCTCGATCGTAGATATACTGTCGAACGTTGTCATCTTCTGGGTGTGGCGCGCTGAAGCTCACGGATAAACAAAAAGGCTGTTTCGCGATTGAGCTCCGCAAGAAATCGACGGCTTGGTCGCCGTTGATTTGCGTGAGATGCTTAATTGTTCCGTCCGGTGATTTTCGGTAGTAGGGTTGATTCGTACCACTCGCCTGATTGAATCGGAAAAAATCGAACATTTCTTCAGCAGTGCCGCGATTTAAACGGACTCCGATCTTACCCACGAACCCGGTGCGGTAGCCCGCATTCTTCAGTACGGCCGGGTAGGTCTTCCGCATTGCCGCGATCGTCATCGGTGGCTTTTCAAACGAGTAGCCATGTGTCCGGCGATACTGGCCCGTCAAGATACTGGCGCGGGTGGCAGCGCAGATCGATGTCGTGCAGAACGCATTAGTGAACCGAAGCCCTCGAGCCGCCAGTCGATCGATGTTGGGTGTCTGGATGATTGAGTTTCCGTAGCAACCCAAAGCATCCCAGCGCTGATTGTCCGTCATCAGAAAGATCAGATTAGGTCGTTTGGGGGGAACCGTTGGCTCGTTAGCTCTTATCTCGTTTGAGAAGAACGTTGGCGCAATGATCAGTAGAAAGCCCAATATCGCTCGCATTAAATCTTAATGACTAAGTTGAACAGTAACTTGAGTGTTTATTGTCAAAGAGAACAGTAGCTCTGCTGTTAGCGCCGTTTAGTTGCCAGCAGCTTTCAATTCTTCACCTGTCTTGCCCTTGAAGAAGCCACGCCAAGTTGAAACGGGCCATCCAGTCTTTATTGGAAAGCAGGTAGATAAAACCTTCGCTGGGAGTTTCCTTGCGGCCGGCGGCCATCCAAGTGTAATTCCCAGGCCCTTCTTTGACCACGCGCTTCACTGGCCATGACTGGCCACCATCGAAGCTGGCCTGTACCGTGATGTCGTTCCTTTTGTCCCGGCGGCCGGGACCACTGAAGAGAACAATGTCCTGATCTTTGAAAGACAGTCGCAGGATGGCGCCTTTGCAGCCGTACTCGTCCGGTGGGCCGTCAAAAAGTTCGTCGTCTTCCTTTGCATCGATCCAAGTTTGTCCGCCGTCCTTGCTGCGCCCAACGATCTTATTGCCGGACCGAACGTGGGTGCGGGCGTTGTAATAAATACTTCCATCATTCAACTCGACGAGTCCGGGTTCCGAGGTTCCGAGGATGGAGAAGGGAGCACTAGGCGTCCAAGTCTTACCACCATCGTCGCTATAAAGGGCGTTACTGTAACGCTTGGCGAAGTACTTGCGATTTTGCCCCTTGTTCAAGTAAGTGCGGCTTCCGTCATTGTTCACCGATCCAACGAAGACTTGCGATGGCATCAGCAGTCGGCCCTTGTGTTTGCCATGGCGTAGGGTGATACCCGGGTCGCAACAATAGGTCGTGCCCTGCCACCCGTTCTTATCCGGCCGGATTACGATCTTTTCGGTGTTCCAAGTTTTACCGTGGTTGCGGCTTCGGTAGAGGAATTGCGCGGGCTTGAGGCTGCCGGCGAAGACCATGATGTCGCCCGTGTTCTCGTCGATGGTCACATTCGCAAGTTCACTCCATCCGACGTGCTCGCCCTTATAGCGCCCATCGTCTGACATGTCGGCATCGATCTTGACTCGCTTGCCCACCACAATCGGCGGCCCCCACGTCTTACCGCCATCCTCGCTGCGCTTCACTTCGACGAATTTTTTATCGCGGCGCTCCTTAAAGACGAGCACGCTGCCGTCAAGTGCGACCGCCAAATGACCCATTACAGGCACGTCCTCATCCCAGACCTCGTGTAGCGGTTTTTGCTTGGCGACCTCCGCGGGGAGGTTATTAACCGCGAGAGGAAGAAGTTCGGCCACCACTCGATTTCCCGAGCCCAGTAGCACGACTGCAAGAGCCATGATTACAAATCTTTTACCCAAACGGCACCGCGCTTCGGACATACTGAAACGGGATGTTTCCTCTCCTATTTTCAAAGGGTCTTTCGTCGGTGCCACCTTTGGTACATACATGAGTGAATAAATATTCACCCCACCAGAAGCGCGGCTGCGATTGTTGTGAGTAGTATGTGTTTCATTTGCAAGCAGCTGGTCGGGATTGGATTCAGTTCGCCAAGGGCACCGGCGTGATTGCGGTTGGTGATTCCGACGAATACGACGACAACGCCGATAATAGGGAGACTCCCTATTTGGGGAAGTGACCTGGTGAGGCCGATAGTTTCCCGTTGCCATCCACTGCTACGCCGGGAAGATCGAATTGCTCAATGTTGCCCTGCTGTCGCCGAAGGATTCTTCAGCGATTCCCATGGAGTGAAGGATACTCAGGTACATGTCGGTCATGCGCGTGTCACCACTCTTCCAGTACTGCCTGTGCTTTAGGCCCATATTGGCGCCACCTGCAACGAGAGTCGGAAGGTTGACGTTTTTGTGGGTGGTACTGGCGCCGCTGCCGAACAGTACGATGGAATTGTCCAGCACGCTGCCGTTGTTGTCCTTGAACTCATTCAGACGTCCCAGGAAATAGGCTACCTGCTCACTCAGGAAGTGGTCGTATTTGGCCCACTCAAGGAGGCCATCTTTGTCATCCTTGTGAGAGAGGTTGTGATGGGTGTGCCTCATGCCGAGTTTGAGCGGGAAGGTATCGCTGATACCCATGCCGTCCTCCCGGTTCATCATGAAGGTGATACTCCGGGTAATATCTGCATCGAAGGCCAGCGCCATGAGATCGAAGATCGTTCGATAGTAGGATTGCGGATCGGTCTCCGGCGAAGCATCGAGATCGAGGTGCGAGTAGTCCTGCTTTTTAAGCGGGATATCGATCCATTTCTCCGAGGCTTCCAGACGCATCTCGAATTCGTTCAAGGATGTCAGGTACTGCTCCATCTTCTGCCCGTCAGCTCGGCCCAGTCGTTTGTCGAGAGCCTTGGCATTCTCGGAAACAGCATCGACCAGTTTCCTGTGCCGCCGCAGGCGTGCGCGCTGGGCATCAAGGGAATACCGGCTGCCCTTGAAAACGTTCTCAAAGATGCGACGAGGATTGTTCTCGGCCGGGATGGGCTTGCCATCCTGGTCATAGGATATGGTAGCTGTACGCGACATGTAGCCGCTGCCCGCATCGATGGAAAAGACGAGCGAGGGTCGCCGACATAAGCCGCGCGTGTGACGAGCAACTACCTGGTCGAGGCCCATTGTGTTGTATTGGCCCGGCTTGGGATCATGAAGCGGGGCGCCCGTCAGCCACATGTCCGAACAGACATGAGGATCATTCCTCGGCCCGTTGGCATGGGCGAGGCCACCAAGAAAACTCACCTGGTCCCGGTAAGGGTTCAACGGCTCGTTCGACTTGCCAAAGATAAACTTCCCGTCCTTGTTCTGCCGGGGAAACCAGTTCCAATCAGCAATACCGTGTTTCTCTTCGGGAAGAGACATCCCGTTGGCACTGTAGATCGCGCAAAAACGGCGGGGCGGTTTCCCCACCACTTCCTCGCCCATCGCCTCAAGCAGAGGTAAGGGCAGGACGACTCCGGCGAGTCCCTTCAATACAGATCGGCGATCGAGTTTCAACTGGTTCTGCACGGAGTCATGTTAAACGCTCGCGAGCCCGGAGTCTATTTGAATTGAAGATCGGACAAATTGGACGTGTTTTGGCCAGAAACCCTCATTTTTCCATGAACATCGGGCTCTCAATCACGAACCGAACACAATCTTTCATACGATAACCCCCGGATCCGAGCACCTTTTTACCCTTATTTTTCAGGTACTCGAGCTCGTTGAAGGTGAGGCTTCGCCCGATGGCATAGCTGGCGAGGTGCTTTAGAAAGCTGTAGGCAACCTGGTCGATGCGATCGGTGGAGAGGTATTTCTTGAGCGCGTTGGAGCCAGTAACCTCTGTATTATCCGGAAGGGTTGAGCTGGTATCGACCTTCTTTTTTTTGAGCAACCCGGCTGCATCAAACTCTTCAAAAGGCAGGCCCCACGGATCAATTTTCTGATGGCACTGGGCACAGCCTTCCTGGCTGCGATGCTGCTCGAGTCGCTCACGCAGGGTCTTCCCTTTCGTCTCCTTGCTAAGATCGGGCACATTTGGGGGAGGGGGCTCCGGCGGTTCCGCGATGATCTTGCGCGCCAGCCACGCCCCCCGCTTCACAGGGTTCGACTCATGCCCATCGGTGAGTCCCGAGAGGATCGCCGCCTGGGTCAGGACTCCGCCGAGGCTCTTGCCTTCATGGCGCACTGGAACAAACTCGAACCCCTGCGAGTCGCCTCCATCTATGCCGTAGTAGCTCTCCACCACCTCGTTCGCCATGATAAAGTCAGAGTCGATGAGATTGCGGAGGGGAAGGTTGTCGCGGATTAGATGCGCGACGAACTGAATAGGCTCCTTTCGCAGCTCCCTCCTCGTCTCCCGGTTCAGCCGCGGAAAGGCTCCGTGATTGATGCTCACCACATCAAATTTATCCAGGCTCAGCCACTGGGAGACAAACTCGTCGGCGAATTGCTGGAACCGATCATCTGCCACTAGGCGGTCAACTTCAGAAGACACGACAGCTCCTAGCTTCCCGCTCCTGGCAAACTCCAGGAGCTTCTCATCCGGGGTGGTGTTCCAGAGGAAGTAGGAAAGCTTGGCTGCCAGCTCATGCGGAGAGAGAGGTTCCGCCTGAGGGCCAGCGCTCTCTTCAACTATAAACAGGAACTGTGGCGAAGTGAGCGCGACGAGGAGGGCATCCTTGATGCTCTGCTGGAAATCCTTCTTGCGGGCATAGCTCTCACGCCACACCGCGACCAGGGAGGCGAGCTCCTTCGCGGCAACAGGACGGCGAAAGGCCCTGGTCGCGAAACGCTCAAGCACCTCCCGGGCATAGGCCGGCGAGTCGCCTTTGAGTTTAGAAGGAATGAAAATCTCCCGGTGTCCCCTGGGCGGCCAGGTCTCGTAGAAAGGACCCTCAAATTCTACCGCGCTCAGGAGCAGCCTCGGGACCTGGCGGTCGCCTGAGGGCTCGCTCCGGATGGCGATCTCCCACAATCCGGCGAGGTAGTTGGCGTTGCCTTCCTCGGTCTCCGGCGAGGGGAAACTGCTGATCGGGGCGCGGAAGCTGTAGCGCTCGACTGTAGACGAAGGCACAGCTATGAGCTCATCTACCCGAGTAGATCTGGGTCCTACGTCTGTCCTGACCCCGATATGGGCGCTCACCGTTGGAGAGCACTTCTCGAACGCGGCAAACCGCCGCCCGGCCTCGCTCTCAGCGCTTACCGGGGTTACATGAACCCGTCGCAGGTTCTTTCCATCACCATTACCTATCTTCATTGGCGATGCGCCCTTGACGAAGCGAGCCACCAGGAAGG
>JAKUOU010000134.1 GCA_022451065.1 Pedosphaera sp.
CGTCGTTTTCCCGGAGAATTTCCTCCGCCTCGGCCGACTGCATGATGATGGCCCAATCCAGCGCGGTGCGTTCCGCCTTGTCCTCGGCGGTAATGTCCGCCCCGCTATCCAGCAGGAGTTGCAGCAACTCCGGATGGTTGAGTTCCGCAGACATAATGATCGCGGTGAAGCCATGCTCGTCGCCAACTTCCAGATTCGCCTCGTGCTGGATCAGCAACTCGGCGACGCCGATGTGCCCCTGCTCAACGGCAAGTAGCAGCGGGATTTTCCCAAACTCGTCCGCCTGGTCAATGTCGGTTCCAGCGTAAATATGCAATTTCACACCGAGCACTTCATTGCTCCAAGCCAGAACATGGATGCCGTCTGCAGGAGCCTCCACCGCAGCCCCAGCCTCAAGCAGCAGGTCGATGATTTCGTCCTTCGAAGCGGAGATCGCTAGATCCAAAGGAGTTTTGGACTGACTGTTGACCACGTCCGGATCGGCACCGACCTCAAGCAGGAGGGTCACCACATCCGTCCTGGTTTTCATCACGCCATAATGCAACGGCGCATAACCGCTGTCGTCTTTCTCGTTGAGATCAGTGTCCGCATCGATGTGGGCCTCTATCGCCTCAACATCGCCGTCGGAAGCCGCTTGCCAAATGTCTTTTTCCGGGGCCTCCTGACTCAGGCCTTGCGGTGGGAGAACAAGAGAACTGCAGAACACAGCAAAAATAGCCATGTGCTTTTTCACCTGTCGGAAGTTTCACGTCCAGATGCACCCGATGCAAGCTGGATTTGGGAGATTCTTGACACTTCAGCCGGCCGCCTTCACCGCCTTGAGCAACTCGGCCACTTCCTCGAGAGTCCACCCCTCGTAAAATTGGCCATACCGCTCCCAGGCGCCAATATCATTCGCCAGCAACAGGACCAAGTCGGCCTCGCGCTTGGTCAAGGGATGTGAGTCGGCCTTGGCCAACCAGCGTTCCATTCGTTCCTGAACTTTTTCCGAAGCCATCAATCAATGTCCGCTCAACGCTTGATCAAGCGATGAGTCAATAAAGGAAAAGCTGCCTTCAATTCATGTGCAGGACAGCCTTGATGATGCCCGTCTCAGGCTTGAGCCAATTCGGGAATTCATCAATAAAATCATCATAGCTCGCCTGATGTGAGAGCCACGGATGGGTATCAATCACACCTTCCTCAATCAGGTTGATGATACGCTTGAAATCTGCCGGCACCGCATTGCGCGAGGCTTTAATCGTCAGTTCCGGCCGATGAATGGTCACATGCTTGAAGGAGAGTTCCTTAGTGGTGATCCCCACATACAAGACTTGGCCCGTGAAAGACACATACTCAAAGGCGTTGGACATCGAGATATGGCTCCCAGTGGCGTCGATGACCGTAATCGGCAATTCCCCACCATTAACCTCACGCAACCGATCCACTTCCGTGCCATCTTTCTTGAACACAACCGTGTGATCCACCCCAAGTTTCTCCCTGCAAAACTGAAGGCGCGTCTCGTTCATATCCATCACCGTGATCTCGGTCTTGGCAACCTTTAGAAATTCAACTACTGCCATCCCAATGGGCCCGGCACCTATCACCAGCACCTTGTCGCCTGGACTTGAGGCGGACCGGTTCACACAGTTACAGCCAATGGCCAATGTTTCCACCAGCGCCAGCTGTTCCATGGTCAGTTCCTGCGATGGATGCAGTTTGTGCGCGGGTAAAACGATTCGCTCGCACATGCCTCCATTCTTGTGAACTCCGATGACCTCAAGTGACTCGCAGCAGTTTGTGGCCCCCTTCCTGCAAGCATAGCATTCTCCGCAGTTCATATAAGGTTCAACGGAGCAGTTATCACCCGCATTAACACCGTTCACATCCCTACCCACCGCCAGCACCTGTACTCCCAACTCGTGGCCAGGGATCACCGGATAAGTAAAGAAAGGCATCTTACCGAGATAGCCCGACACATCCGTGCCACAAATCCCCACCCGATGCACCTGCACCAATACTTCTCCCGTGCCCGGTTGCGCCGGTTCATCAATGTCTGCAGCGATGAATTGCTCGGGCTTTTCTAGAATGATAGCTCTCATAAAATTCTAGTTGTTCTTCGGCAAGCCTTCAACATGACCAATGTTCTTTATGGGCTCAAGAATAGCCAGAACCTCGGCAAGCAATTCCTCATTCACCGGAGCCTCTGCCCACTTGGCCCAGTTGTGGACATTATCCGGATTCGCACTGCCGGCGACCGTGGTCGCAATGTCTTTTTGTGCCACGCAAAACTGCACGGCTAATTGTGCGATATCCACGCCCTTGGCAGAACAATGATCAGCGGCTTTTTTGCAGGCCGCACGCACTTCCTCAGGCTCCTTGTGCCATTCGGGCAAAGCCGCATTGGTCAGCAGGCGCGCGCAGAAGGGGCCGGCATTCATAATGCCCACGCCCTTTTCCTTGAGATAGGGAAAAAGGTCAGCGAAACGCGTATTTTGCAGATGGTAGTTATTATAGGACAACACAACGTCCACATCGATCTGATCGATGATGAACGGAAAAATTTTCATCGGGTAACCGGAGAAACCAATGTAACGCACCTTGCCTGCATCACGGATGCTTTGGATCGCCGGGAGGGTCTCATCAACAATCTGCTGCATTTCCACATACTCGATGTCATGGCAGAGAATGATGTCGAGATACTCCACACCCATCCGGTGTAGACTCACGTCGATGCTCTC
Organism: Pedosphaera sp.; assembly: GCA_022451065.1. GTDB lineage: Bacteria > Verrucomicrobiota > Verrucomicrobiia > Limisphaerales > UBA1096 > UBA1096. The sequence continues at coordinate 2,721 of JAKUOU010000134.1, forward strand.
AGTCACGCGTTTGGCAGAGAAATCAAAATGTTCCAGATCATAGCGGCCAAGCTTGCTGCCGAGAATGAATTCCTCCCGCGGTAAATCGCGCAATAACTGCCCGAGTAAGACTTCGCTCATGCCGCGCCCATAAAAGGGCGAGGTGTCAATGAAGTTCATGCCCAGTTCCAGTGCCACACGGCAGGACCGGAGTGCTTCATCGATGGTCACACGCCGGAACTCCTGGCCCAGTGACGAGGCGCCATAGGAGATGACCGGTAGCTCAAGATCCGTGTTGCCCAGCTTGCGACGTTCCACTTTATGCGAGGTATTGATTAAAGGCGTCGATCGTTGCCTTGGCAGCGGAATCGGAGTCCGGCCACGGAAACGCTTCAGCGGAGGCATACTTGTCGTAGCTGATTTCCCTCAACGCCGAGGCAATGGCTGAGTAATCCATATGGCCACAGCCGGCAGGACGCCGGTTGCTGTCGACAAAATGCACGTGACCAATGTGCTTACCGTAAGTGCGCAAACCATCGGCGATAGTCCCCTCCTCAATATTCATGTGAAACAGGTCTGCAAGAATGACGACATTATCCGTGTCGAGCGTGCCCAGGAACGTAACGGCGTCCTCAGCTCGGTTCATTAGATTACTTTCGTAGCGGTTCAGCGGCTCGTAAACGAGCGGCACCCCAGCCGTCTTGGCATGTTCACCGAGTTCATTCAACGCGTCGCGCAAATACCCCTTCGCCTGCTCTTGACTCACCTCGCCCTCGAAACGGCCCTGCATGGAGCCGATGATCGCAGGCGCGCCAAGTTGTCCGCCTGTATCGATGATGGAGCGGATGAAGTTTTTGGCATTATCACGGGAGGCAGCGTCCGAATGAGAGAGGTGCCATTTGTGAATGACCCAACCGCCGCCCGTACCCACTGCCGCCACCTTGAGATTATGCTGCTGGGTGAGCTGGCGCAGTTCATCCACCGGAATGGCATCAGCATTGGGCGCGAAGACCTCAACGGCGTCGTAGCCTAACTCAGCGGCCTTGGCGCAGGCCGCAGCGAGGTTATGCCAAAAAACGAAGGGGCCGCCTTCGGCCTCCTTGACCAGCGAAATGGTGACAGCGGATTTGATGCTCATGCGACAAAGAGACGTTTGAAGTGGCGGTCGTACAGGTTCTCGGTGACATTCTTGGCGACCACCTCGACGTTGGCCTTCAGCAGATCGGTGTAGCGCGCGCCTTCCTTAGCCGCGAGCTTGAAGGCAATGTGCAACAACTGGCGGAAGTGTTGGTTAAATTTTGGGTGCTCCTGCACATGGCGCAGCGCGTTTGCATACTGGTCGCCACTCCAGCCATTTACCTCCCCGGCGCTGGGTAGCTTGGCCGAATCGATGTCGATCACCGAGGCGTAAGGCTCGCACATCGCGTCGACGTTCTCCAGCGCCTTGGAGTAAATCTCCTTGGACAATACCAGCCCATCGCCGCCGGCCTCGGCCAGGCCGATGAGCTCCTCGAGCCAAGTTGTACCGGCGGTCTTCACGTGCACGCCCGCGCCGGTGCGGCGGATGGCATTCCCAATGATTGGATAAATGGAAAACTTATCACTGCCGCTATGCACGCTCAGCTTAAGGTTTTCCGGTAGACCGTACTCCGTAATGGCGTGTGCAATGACGGCAAGATCGTCGTTAAACTCCTTCTTGAACTGCCCAAGATCCCCGACATAATCAACGCCCTTGTTGAATCGACCGGTGAACTTCGGCGCGATGGTCTGCAACTTCACGCCTTCTTCGGCCAGCGCGGCAAGGATGATCAGCAGTTCCGGCGGCGTTTGTGGCGCGTCAGTTTCATCCATGGAGACCTCGGCAATAAACTCGTCCTTCCTCGATTCAATGTGCCGATAAATCATTCCGGCCTCAGCCACAGCCCGCAGATATTTACCGGCAACCTCCTCGACGTACTCGGGAGCGATATCGAATGGTGTGTCGATACCTTCGATGCTCACACTTCCGATCAGTTCTTGGTGTTTCTTCACAAACACCGAGACCGCATCACCATCGGGCGCCTGTCCGATAAAGTCGGCCACGTCGATGGTGAAAAAGTCCGAGCAGTCAAGGTACTTGTCGACGGTGTCCATATTAATATGGTCGGCGTCCACATGCCATCCCTTGTCCCAGTTAAGTTTTCCCACGGCCTCTTTCGCAGCGTCATATACGCTCTGCGGCTCTGAGCCGATGAAGCTGTGCTCGCGGTTGGATTTATTCCAGACCGGCGTCACCTCGATGCCATCCTCGATTAGTTGGACACAAGCCTGTAACTGAGCCTCAGCCTGATGCGCAAACCGGTCGCCAACACCAATTGAGTATTTTTCAAGTATCATGCTTTAAATTACAACGCTCGGAGCGGGCGATATTATAACGCGCTGATACCTCCGGCGGGCGCGAAACATACATTGCCGTCCTGGTAACTAACAGCACTCAGAATTTCAGCATGAAGCCGCTTCAATGATGGTTGGCATTCGTTCACCCAGTGATTCGGTAAAACCGTCTGGCGGTGCCTTCAAAGATCTCAGATGACTCGTCACTACTCAGGGTACCCAACACTTCCCGAAGTGCTCCATGCACTTGCTCGTAAGTCCCCGCCAACTCACAAACCGGCCAGTCGGACCCATACATGCAGCGACTCGGCCCAAAGTGCTCCAGGGCGGCATCCACGTACGGCTTCAAATCATCAGGCTTCCAGTTGTCCCAATCAGCCTCAGTGATCATGCCTGAGAGTTTGCAAAAGATATTTTCATGCTGCGCCGCTGCCTTGAGTTGCGGCAGCCAATCGTCAACCGACTGACTTTTAATCTTAGGTTTAGACAAATGATCAATCACCATCGCTAGTCTGGGCAGTTCGCGGGCGAGCCGGGCCGCGTGTTTTAGGTGCCTGACGTAAAAGAGCAAATCGAAAGGTATATCATGCTTTTCCAGCACCTTTAGACCACGCAACACCTCGGGCCGGACAATGAAATCGTCGTCCGTTTCATCATGTGTCACATGCCGGACACCAACGAACTTCGGATGATCTTTAAACTCCAGCAACTGCTCCTCGCATGTCTCGCTCGAGAGATCCACCCAACCAACCACGCCCGCAAGCCAATCGGTTTGTTCAGCCAAGCTGAGTACCCAGCGGTTCTCTTCGAGATTATGCTGCGTCTGCACAAAGATGCTTTGGCTCACACCCGTGGCATCGAGATGCGGCTTGAGGTCGTTCGGTAAATAATCACGCCGAATTGCCCCGAGATCAGGACTATCTAACCACGCATAATCAAACGGCTGGCTCAGTTGCCAGAAATGTTGATGGGCGTCAATCATGCGTGTTACTCCTTGTTCCTCATTGTTAATGTCCCAGTCTATGCATAGCGAACCGAACGGTTTTTAGTCTAATCTTGTCAGTCGAAATGGCTCACAATGCAGTGAAATGGATTGAACTATATTCAATCAGTTTTTTTGACTTTTTGAATTGTTAACCCCGAAAAGACGCTGCCGTTTTTGCCACAAGATTGCCACTAAAAAAGTTATCAGACACAAATCGCCATCCAAGTAAACCGATGAAAATTAAATCAACATTAAAACCAATAGCTAAGATTCAACCCATCTCCTTTTGGAAACTCTTTCTTTTTTCCACACACCACTAAAAGCGAAACTACGATTGGAGTGAGCGAATGGTCTTTCGATTTGCCTTAAGCTTTTAATTCTTCATCCGACTTACCACTGAGTTTGCA
>JAKUOU010000135.1 GCA_022451065.1 Pedosphaera sp.
TCAAGATCGCCAGGTCACTAAGGCGCAGCTGTGAGGCACTTGGCATCACCTTCGTGTTCAAGGCTAGCTTCGACAAGGCCAACCGCACCTCCGCCAAGTCAAAACGAGGCCCAGGCCTGGATGCCGGCCTGCGCATTCTGGAATCCGTTCGTTCCAAAGTCGGCGTTTCGGTGCTTACGGATGTCCACGATAGTCAGCAGGCGGAACAGGCTGCCTCAGTGGTTGATGTGCTGCAGATCCCCGCTTTTCTCTGCCGCCAGACCGACCTCGTCACGGCCGCCGCAAACACTGGCAAAATCGTGAACATCAAGAAAGGCCAGTTCCTCTCACCAAAAGAGATGGAGCAAGTCGCAGCCAAGGCAGCAGGTTGCGGGAATAAAAAGATCCTTCTAACGGAGCGAGGCTCCAGCTTCGGCTACAACAACCTCGTCGCCGACATGCGTTCGATCCCAATCATGCAGTCTTTCGGTTATCCGGTCGTTTTCGACGCCACCCACTCGGTGCAGCTACCAGGTGGTGGTGGTGACCGTTCGTCGGGCCATGGCGAGTTCGCCCCCGTATTGGCCAAAGCTGCCCTTGCGGCTGGAGCGAACGGGCTGTTCATCGAGACGCACCCAGAGCCGACCAAGTCGCCCAGCGATGGGCCGAACATGATACCACTTGGTCAAATGGCCGGATTGCTCAAGCGCTTGACCAAGGTGTTCAACGCTGCCCGCTAGTCGTTGCGCTCGCCCAAGGACAGCTGAAACGTCGTTCCATTTTCGTCCGACTTGGACAGGGCCAACTTAGCGCCCATCGACGCAGCCAATTGCCCGCTGATTGCCAGACCAAGACCGCTCCCCTGCTCCTTCGACGTCTGGCCGGGCTGGAACAGCGTCGCCTTCATTGCCTCCGGGAGCCCGCCGCCGGTGTCGCTCACATCAAATACAGTCATCCCACTGGTTTCGCTGGCGCGAACTGTGACCAGCCCGTCTTGTTCGCTGGCCTCGAGCGCATTCTGCGCGAGGTTCTCGAGAATCAGTAAAATCAGGTTCCCTTCACGGTTATCCAGCTCTCTTTCCCCCGTGCCATTGACGATGAGTTTCACCCGATGCTCACTCACAATCGGCGCAATTCGAGCCTGAAAAATATCGAGCAACTCAGTGATGCTTAATCGGTATACGACACTGCCAGCGTCCTCCCCAAGTATTCGCACAATATTATCAACCATTTCCTCCATTCGCTTAACCGCTGACTGTGCACTGGATAGATCATCCCTGTCGGGTCCTTCGGTATTCAGGTAGGCGCGTAGGCCTGCGATCGGATTTCGCAGGCCATGGATCAAGTGAGAGGCAACCCCTCCCACTGCGCTGGTTCGGTCCGAGAGTGCCAATTCTTGGTTTGCCCTCTTGAGGGCAAACGTCCGCTTGACGAGCGAACGGTGGATGCGGTTGATCCGCGCGAAGGAAAAAGACAGTAGCAGTGCAATCACACTACTACCGGCGGCAAAAATAAAGACTCCCTGCTGAAATAATCCGTCGTTCAGTTCGTCAATGTCAGCAAGCGCGTCCGAACCGTCAAAAAGAAACTGCACCACGCCAAGCAGTTCGTCTTCGTCTGCCACATGAACAGGCATTACCACCCTCCGGACAGTCATTGATTGCCCATGAGCTTCTCCATCAAGCAGTGGCTCCCAAAAAACATCCTCAACTGGGAGCTTGTCATTCAATACGCTGACTGGAACAAGTGAACGGGCCGACTCCAATTGTTCGGCAGACAGGCTGCCTTCAGCAATGTTCTCAGGGGAGGAAATAAGATACTCACCCTCTGTCGTGTAAAGCCGGACACCCAGCGCACCGCTCAACTCGGCAACACCCTCATAGACGGTCAACTGGTCGGATGCGTTATCCATGAACATGTCCTCGGTCGATTCAACCACCGTCACCTGGTGTACCAGCGAAATGGCGTATAGCTCCTGCGCATACCGCTCTAACACTTGTTCTTGAATGCGCCCCCCCATTTGATCTTTGGCTAGCCAGATGGCTCCCCCGAAAACCAGTAATGTTGAGACAATAGTCAGAATCTGAAAACCAGTTTTCAGATTCTTACTCTCGTTGTTCATTTAAAAATCGCTTCCCTTCCACGGTTACTTTTTGAGGGCAACGAACCTGTCGCCTCTCAGCGCCTCTTCCGCCTGCCCAAGCACGCCGGGCGTAAACTCCAGTATAGCGCCGCCTGCCACCGTCACAGCGAAGTCGGAAGTGAAACTGTTAAGAAAATCGCGGCGATTAAATTGAGATGGATCGTCTGTGTTGTTCATTTCGCCCGACTCTTGACCAGATGGCCGTTCCGATCATTCAATTATGGAGAAACTAAGCCGGGTCAAGTTCATTTGCGCTGCGCTGGTTAAAATCGCCATTGCCAAGCGGTTGCCCACAGAGGAAGATGCGGTATGCCATTGGTTGTCAACGACCAGACGATAGACGACTCCGTCATAGAACAGGAATTCTCAGCGATCAAGGCCCATTACGAAAGCTTGGGCTCGATATCCTGCTGCGAACGCGACGATGAGTTTCGCGGTTATGCGAACGACAACATCACATTTCGAGCACTGCTGACTCAGGAAGCTCTCCGGACAATACCTGAGCCGCGGGAAGAGGAGGTCAGCCAGGCGTTTGATAAACTCAAGGAGGAGCACGGAGGCAATGATCAGTTTTATGCGAGCATGGGCCTATCGCCAGAGCAGGACGAGTTGATTCGGCGTGACCTCAGCGTAAACCTACAGGTTGAGTCACTTCGTGAAAGCGCTTGCAAATCACTCCCGGAACCGACCGAAGTGGAGTGCCGTGAGTATTACGACAATAACGTTGAAAAATTTAGTGACGAGGACGAAGTCCGCGCCTCACACATTTTTAAATCAGTCCGTGAGTCAGAAAAACGAGAGGCCATTTTCAAGGCGCTTTGCGAGGTGCGACAACAACTTGTCGATGGCGCTGATTTTACCGAGGTAGCCAGAAAACATTCCGACAAGCCAGCGGAGGAAATCGATCTTGGTTACTTCAAGCGCGGCGAACTGATGGATGAGTTTGAAATTGTGACATTCTCAATGAAAGAGATGGAAGTCAGCCCGGTTTTCTCTACACCTCACGGTTTTCACCTGGCAAAGGTCACCGATCGCAAACACGGAGAGCCCAAGCCGTTCGAGTCAGTTCGCGCCGACATCGAGACGGAACTGTCAGCGCAACGTCAGGATGCGAAGCTGCAGGAACTGGTCGATGAATTGAAGAAAACCGCGCAGATAAAATACACCGAACCGGACGATGGGGACGGCGGTCACGACCACGATTGAGATCCGCGTGGCTTCATTGCTGCAAACACTCACCGATTTTTTCAAGGGACCCAGCGGCCCGAAGTGTCCCGAGTGTGGCTCAAACATCAGTGGCGACCTGTGCCCGAATCTCGATTGCCCGATCAAGGTCGCCCAGTGGATCTCCCATTGGTGTTCGCCGGAGGCCGTCGACATTCCGGCACTTGACCAGGTGAGAGTCAGGCAACTAGCCAGGCATCGGCTGGTGCTGCATCCCGGCGAATTGTATGAGCTTAGGCAAGGCGACTGGGATCAACTCGAGGGCGTTTCAGCCGGGCAACTGACAGAGATTCAAGGACAAATGCAAAGCAGCAAGTCGACGGAACCAAGCGCACTGCTTTTTGGACTGCGCTTGCCGGGGGTCGACACAAACCTGGCCAAGCAGTTGATCGGGATGTTCGGTTCCATCGACAAACTGCGGGAAACCAAGCCCGAGCAACTTCAACAGGCCGGGGAACTCAGCGAGCAGCAGGCCCTTGAGATTCGACGGTGGTTTCGGGATTCAGTGAACAGGCAGGCACTTCAGATGCTCGAACAAAACGGGTTTCGCTTTTCAAGCTAAAGCCTGGCCACTTCCTCGGCAATCTGGACGGTGTTTAGGGCGGCGCCCTTTAGTAGCTGATCTCCTGCCACCCAAAAGCTAAGCCCGTTCTCCATAGCGCAATCTTTGCGGATTCGGCCGACTTGGCAATTATCTTGGCCGGCCAGTTCGAGTGGCAATGGATAGCCGTTGCTGGCGATATCGTCATTTAAATCGATTCCTGGTGCAGCGGCTATCGCTTCGCGTGCATGTTCAACTGACACCGGTTTTTCAAACTCGGCGCTGACAGAGATCGAGTGGGCGCGATACACTGGCACACGAACACAGGTTACGCTCGCCTGGAAACCAGGCAACCCCATGATCTTACGCGACTCGTGCACCATTTTCATTTCCTCCTTCGTGTAGCCGCTCTCTAGAAACACATCGACATGCGGCAGCACGTTGAAGGCTATTTGGTGTGGGTAAACCTCTCTGGTAACTTGCCTGCCGTCGTTGATTTCGCTGACTTGACGCTTTAGTTCTGCGATGCCCATTGCACCCGAGCCGGACACTGCCTGATATGTAGAGGCAAACATTCGCTTCACACCAAACGCTTGATGTAACGGATACAGCGCCATGACGGTCACGATCGTGGAACAATTGGGGTTTGCGATGATACCTTTGTGGGTCGCGACATCGGTGGTGTTTATTTCTGGCACAACCAACGGCACGCTGTCATCCATCCGAAACGCACTGGAATTATCAACGACCACCGCGCCTGCATTCACCGCTAGCGGGGCAAACTCTTTGGATATTGCGCCACCTGCACTGAATAGCGCGATGTCCACGCCAACAAACGAATCTCCTGTTAGCTCCTGTACAAGAATTTCTTGCCCGCGGAATGGGAGCGTTTTGCCAGCCGATCGCGCCGAGGCGAGCGGCGTCAAGCTTCCCAACGGGAAGTTGCGCTTCTCCAGCGTCTTGAGCATGTCTAACCCGACCGCGCCGGTGGCACCCACAATAGCGATATGCAAATCCTCTCTCATAAAGGGGCGCGAACTGTACGGTAGAATTGAATCCTGTCAATTGTCGTAAAAGTAGTCATTCCGTTTGTAGCCGTTTGGAGGGGATGATATCAGGCCAACTTTTTACTCCGATAACAGGTAGGGCAAACTTGAAGGCTTCCATCCAATCATCGGTGTCTGCTCGGCGAAACACATCGCAAATGGGGCGGCCCTCACCACTGCGGCTGCTGCGCAGACCAAGACGCAACCCCCCTTCCCCTGGATGATCAACGTGACGATGCAGGATGAAGGCATCAATTCCCTCGGTATGGCGCACGCGATAGTAAGCATAGGCGTAGGCTGCTGCCTGGTCGCGCTCGCCGTCCCGACCTCCGGACATATGAAAGCCCTGCTCCGACAGGATGATCCGCCGTGGCTTGCCGTCATGCAGGAATCTTTCTTGGCGCAGGAAAGCCGGGAGAATCTCGATATTCTTGAAGGTGATTTTCTTTGTGTCGAATGACGGGGTTGCATCGATATCTTCCCATGTTCTCGGGTCAAAAAGATTTTCCGGATAAGGGTGAAACGCAACGTGCCAGTCGAAGTTGCCGCCGGACTTGACGATCGTGTTCAGCGTCTCAATGAAATATTTTCCCGGCATGCTGCGAAGAGGGTTACTGCCCATTTGAGCAGACCAATGGTGATCGAGTGAAATATACAATTGGATCCCTGGGTGAACCTGATGCGCTGCCAAGTGAGCCAACCGCAGCGCTTTGTGGTATTCTTCAACAACATGGCGCGGCGGCATCTCGCCTAAATTGTACCAATACCAATGCGACTGCAGCTCGTTCCCGATGATGAATCGCTTGGCTAAGCCATGCTTGTTCTGCGGGTCGGAATAGCGATCTGCGAGGAACCCTATCGCCCCGCGATAAGCTCGCACGCCCTCATCGGTGGCAAGGTTGAATGCGCCTACATGAAACGGAGATCTGCTCAAGTCGGTGCTAGGGTGTATCAGGGGACTCTTGTCGCGCGATCCCGGAATTCGGTTATAAATGATAAGCGAATTCACAACCCCAGCATCAGTCAGACGTTTTAGTTGTGAGTCGATGTGAGCGACGTAGCTTGCGTGAAAGCAAACTGTCTCGCCGTCAACCTGACGCGTGAATTGAGAGGACTCAGCCCTCCAGTTCACCAGTTGGTCGAGGGTGACATTCAAGGCCGCTTGCTTCACCCCCAGGCTCAAGGCATCGTCAATGTCCTCGATGCATTGTAGCCCCTTGATTCCCCGGGCTGCCGGGAAGTCAAGCTTACGGGTAGCCGTTGACTTAATGTTGTCAATCCAGCGTGCTTGGCCAATCGTCTTACCGCTGAGTACATCAATGAGTTGAAAACGGCAAAAGACATTGTCCCGGCGACCGTTGTGTCGGTCGATTCGTGTCCCGGCAACCCCCTTGATCCAACTCCATTTGAGCTTAACCTGCTTTCCCTCCCCCTCTGGCTCGTGTGGTTGGCTGATCAACAGGGCAGCTTCCGAGTTGCGTGCAAAGCTGGCCTCCACCAGAATCTGCTGTTGCTCAAGCTGGACACGAATAATTCCG
>JAKUOU010000136.1 GCA_022451065.1 Pedosphaera sp.
CTTGCCGCATACCCTGGAGCATGAGGCGCGCCCAAGTGGCTGTACAGCGAACCAATGTTTACAATGCTTCCGCTGCTGATCTCGAGCTTGGGCTGGAAAAGCGTGCACAAGCGATGCGTTGCAGTAAGATTCACCTCAAGAACGGCTGCGAAATTGTCGGTGTCGAATTCCCCTTGCCGGAGGATGATGCCAGCGCAGTTCACCAAGTGGTGCATTTCACCGCAATCGTTCAACAATCGCTCTACTGCGCCAGCATCCGTCACGTCCATTTCCACCATAGTGACATTTTCGTGGGATGACTCTACTGCATCCAATCCGACGCCAACCACTTGAGCTCCCTCTTCGGCCAAGGCCTCGGCAATCGCTCGGCCGATGCCGCTGGTACCGCCTGTGACAAGGGCTTGGCAGTTTGTGAAACGTTGGGACATAGACATAGTTTAGCCACGGAGGCACAGAGTGCACAGAGAATTATTTGAGACGGTCTACGTCAGGGCAGAAGAGAGAAAGAGCACACCTAAACACACCCAGTCCACCACACCCCACCAGCACCACGACTGCGATTGTTGTTAGTAGTAGGTGTTTCATTTGCCTTCAGCTTTCAATTCTTCACCCGTCTTGCCGCCGTGTTTACGGAGGAGGTCGGCGATTTCGGTGAGACCGTTAATAGTTGCCAAATCCAAACCTGATTGGGACTTCTTTACAGCTACAACATCCAAAGGGGTCGATCCACCCATATCACCATTCACATCTGCACCTTTGGTAATAAGCAGTTCGGCAAGTGCCTTCGATTCTCCTAAGAAAATGTCGTGGGAAGCAGTCTACACGCGATTCAGCGTGCCCGTGCATCCGGCAAAGGTATTGGTCTCTACGCCGAGGCGCTGGAGAATGCTGACGAACAGATGGCCCAGCGGCTGATCCTCCTCCTTGATCGTACCGCGCCAGCCGGCGTCGCTGATGACACCGGCGCCGGGCAGACTACCGTCCTCAAGCAGATTGACGTACTGGAGGTAGCGGCCGTTGTTGAAGCCGAGATTCGAGCCGCCGGCGGAAACGATGGGATAATTCCGCGAGAGGTGAAAACTGCTGGAGGCCGAGCCGTGCATGGCGAGGGTGTTGTCGAGCATGTTGCCCTTGCCGGTCGGTTCGGGCGTGTCCTTGAGCTTCTTCACAAAACGCCCGAACTCGGCCATCTGATAGCGGTTGTAGGTGCCGAGATTCAGCCAGCCGTTGGTTTTCTTCACGGAATGCGTCAGGCCATGCGCGCCGCCCAGGCCGACGGCCTTGGAAAGCAGGTCGTGCGGACCTTCGCCGTTTTCCCGGCCGAGCTGGAACGTCGCCACACGGGTGGAGTCGCTCAGGAAGGCGAGATAAATCAGGTCGTACATGCTCTGGAAATACTGCTTGGCCTCGGCGGGGCCAGCTTCCAGATGCAGGTCGGCGGAATCGACATTGGGCAATGGCGTGTCCAGCCAGCGCCGGGCCTTGGTGAGCCGGACCTCGGTGTCCCGAACGGAGTCGAGATATTGCTGGAGCGTTTCCTGATCGCGCTTGGAAAGTTTACGGCCAAGCGAGCGGGTTTCCTCGATGAGAAGATCCAGCGCGCTCTTGCTTCGGGCCAATCGTCCCGCGGCTTTCTTGCCATCGGCCACGAACAGCAGGTCGAAAATTTGCTTGGGCTTGTTCATCGCCGGGATGGCGCGGCCTTCCCGGTTGAAGGACTGCGTCTGCGCGCCGCGCGGCCCGCCGATGCCGCCGTTGGTGGACATCACCAGGGAAGCGTGCCGGGTGGCATCGCCGATGTGCTCGGCGTAGAGCTGATCCAGCGAAATGGAATTCTTGTAGGGGCCGTGGCCCTTGGTGTCGGCGCCGGTCAGGTATTGGTCCGCATTGGAGTGACCGTGCACGCGCCGAACGGCCGGATGGGAAAGCCCGGAATAGATGGTAATGTCGCGCCTCAAGGGTTCGAGGACATCGAGCACCTTGGTGAGTTGGAAATCTTTTTCGCCGCCATGCGGGAACCAGCTCCAGTCTTTCCATGCCGGATCTTTCCGAATGGGCACACCGACGCCGTCGGGATGATAGATGCTGACAAACCGCTTCGGCGTCCCGTTGGCCTTGAGATCGTCCGTCGCAAACGTTTCGAGCCAAGGCAAAGCCAGAGCGATGCCGGTTCCGCGCAGAAACGTTCTGCGTGTGAGTGCGCTTGCATTAGATGTCCTCATCTCAAAAAAAGAATATCGAAGTAAGCCCCTTATTTGGAGTTAAAAATGCGACTTTGAACAAGTAAATGCACCAGGTCGCGGAGCCGATCTTTGCGACTCCTGAACTGCGTCGTTAATTCCTCAACATCCGCGCGATCGGCAAATGTCAGGTGCCGGCCCAACGCGTAGGCGGTCAGCTTGTGAGTCATCGCGCGCGCAAACTGATCCTGTCGTTCAGCGAGCAGGTATTCCTTCAGGCCGTCCATGCCGGCCAAGGGTTGCTTGTTGAATAGCTTCGAGGTGGCGTCCACCGGCTTGCCCTTGATCGTGGTGCGGAAGGATCCCATCGCGTCGTAGTTTTCAAACGCGATCCCCCACGGATCAATCCGCGCATGGCAGGAATAACACGCCGGATCATCGCGATGATCGGCTATACGCTCCTTCAGGGTCATCTTGGCAATCTCCGGATCGGCGAGATCCACCTCGGGCACATTGGGCGGAGGCGGGGGCGGGGGATCGTGCAGCATGCGTTCCAGCATCCAGACCCCGCGCTTGAGGGGATGGGAATCCTTGCCGTCCGAATTCATCGCCAACACCGCCGCGCCGGTCATCAGCCCGCCGCGTTGGTGCTGGGCCTCAAGGGCCACCTTGCGGAAATGCAGGCCGTGCACATCCGGAATCCGGTAAAGCTGCGCCAGCTTGGCGTTGACCACCGCGTAATCCGAATGAATGAAATCCATGACACTGCCGTTGGCCTGCAGCACATGTTCAAAAAAGGCAATAGGCTCCTCTGCCATGGCAGTCCTGAGCTGATCGTCCCGGATATGATCCACGCTGTTCAGGCCATCCAGCCCGAGCCATTGGCGAATGAAATGCCGAGTGAAGCGTTTGGCGCGTGGATCGGCCAACATGCGGTCCACCTGCGCGGCCAGCATTTTTGGCTCCCGCAATTTCCCTCGCCGGGCCAGATCAAGCAACGGCTCGTCCGGAATACTCGACCAAAGAAACACCGCCAACCGGCCGGCCAGTTCGAATTCGCTGATGCCCGTGGGTGCCGCCTTGGGCGCGCCGGCATCGCGCTGGGCCAGGTAGAGAAATTCCGGATGCGCCAGCACTGTGGCCAGCACCTCCACCATCGCGCCTTCGAACGACTCAAACTGCGGCCGGTATTCGCCGAACAGTTTCACAAACCGGTCCACCTCCGGCGCGCCGACCGGTCGCCGCCACGCACGGCCCATGAAACGCTCCAGCACCTCGCGCGCATACACCGTCTCGTTTTCGCGATTGCCGCTCTCAAAGAAAATCGCCGTGTGCGTCTTGGGCGGCCATTGCGCGTAGAATGGCGCGGTGATCTCCACGTGATCAAACTGAACGTGCAGCCCGTCCACCAGCGTCACGTTTCGAATGTGCAGAAACTCGTCGCGCCGCGGGAACGTGGTTTCCAGTTTGCGGAACGGATTACGCTGAATGTCGTCCAGTTGAATGTCGAAATGAATGAACTCCGGCTTGCCCGCCGGCGCCTTCACTGGCACATCCCGCTCGCTGATCACGTTTGAGAAATTCGCATTATTGCTCGTGTGCGCGCTGAATCCCAACCGCAAGCTGGCGTCTCCCTTCAACTCCTCCGTGGAACGCGCTGCCCGAATGCTGATCCGCATGGTGCCCTCGTCCGGCAGGAAACGATCCAGCCCCACCTTCCATTCGTTGTTGCGCGGCAGCTCCATGTAGACCTTGGAGGAAGCCCGAACCTGCGCGGCCGCCGCCTCGTCCAGCGGACGGTACATCCCGCCGGAAAACGGAACGCCCACGCCTGTCTCCCGATTCAGAAGATGGGCGCGTCGCCGATGGCTGGCATATTTCTTATCGTCCCGCCGAAAGACCTTTGCCTTCTGGGATTTTGCTGTTTGCTCAAACAATTTCTCCAACGGCAACAGGTACTTCACCGGCTTGGGCCGTTCGCCAATCACGATCGCCCGCCGCAACGCTTTCAGGCCGATCTCGCGATAGGTTTGAAACTGCATGGACGACATCTGCAACAGCTCCGAGCTGTTCTTGAATCCATCCTCCGAGGCCGTCTCCGGTGGCAACCGATCCACCAGCGAATGATCCAGCCCCAGCAAATCGCGCAGGGCGTAATCGTATTCATAACGCGTCAGGCGACGGAACGACGAACGCCCCTGTGCGCTGCGAGCCACGCGCGAGGCCTGCTGGATCTCGCGGGAAAGCCAATCAACCACCACCGCCCGGTCGGCATCTTGCAGATGCACCTCGGCATCCTCCGGCGGCATCTCGCCATTGCCGATCACACCGAACACCTCCAGCCACCAGCTCACGTCCGCGCCGTTCAACAAGTCGGGATCCAGCGTATCCACGCGGAATTTTCCCTTCTGCTTGTCCGGCCCATGACAACTCACGCAAGCCCGCTTCAGCACCGGCTCCACCGCTTTGCGAAACCCGTCCAAATCCGCCTTCGGCGTCGCCGCCCAAGCCAGCCCGCTCAACATCGTCCACGCCGCTGCTGCTACAATAATTCTCATAAAAGTCCGCCGCTGATCAGACCCACCCTAGCCCAATAAACTGTTGCTGTTTAACCTAAAGCCTAAAAGCATTCAAGTGGTGGAGTGAGTTGGTTTAGTTGCCAGCAGCTTTCAATTCTTCACCCGTCTTGCCGCCGTGTTTGCGGAGGAGGTCGGCGATTTATTTCAAAGGTAGCCAATGAATACTGGCTCCATCTGTTTGGAACCGTTTTGCACGTATATTGGATCCTTCGCCTTCCTCGTAGTACACGATCAAGGAAGTATTATCATTTAGATTCACAATGGAAGGATAGGCGCCTGTGTGTGAATCGACAAGAAATGATTCACTCCAAGTTTTGCATTCGTCCTTTGACAGTCGAATACTTGTTGCGGGTATGCGGGTACCCATAACGATGGTACCATTCGGGCAACGATGCAGGTAGGGGCAATGGGCCGGAAAACCTATAGACTCGCTTTTTGTCCAGGTCCCCCCCATGTCACTTGAAGTTGCCCAGTGCATATCTGCTCCTTGGCCACCGCGCATTGCAGCGTAGAGTTTCCCATCCTCTAACTCAATGACATCGGTCTCTGCGTCAAGGTAGGCACCTATATTATCAATGATGATGGGGCTTCGCCAGCTGCTTCCGCTGTTATCACTGATCGCCACAGCACCATTCGCCTTGCGGTTCCGCTCCTTATACAATCCAAGAATTAGTCTGCCGCTGGAGAGTTCCCTAATAGGTGAACTGCAAGCATACCCTTTCTGAATAAGTTGTGGTCGGGACCAGTTTTTGCCGGCATCTGAAGATATGGTGATCCAAGTTCCAACGTTGTACGATCCATCGACGATATTTTCTCTCAAATTAAAGTAGCTGCATATGAGGCGCCCATCGCTGAGTTGAGTAATAGATGGATCCCGATCGTCATATGGAGTATCGAGTAGAGTCTTAGACGCAGACCAAGTACGCCCCTCATTTTCGGAGATGCAATATGCAATCCGGCCGCCTTTGGGATATAAATTATTTGGCAAAGCCACATGACCATAGCCTGCATAAAAAACACATATTAGTCGTCCATCCTTCATTCGGCACACATCAGGAAAGGCTTCATAACCACCAGCACCGGCATCTGTGCAAACAAGGACATAATTATTAGGGGGAGTTGTAAACGTTTTCGGAGCTCGCGTGGGCGTTCCCGATACAACAATATCCCTAACGCGGACAAGTCCCTGATTTGCGTAAAATCCAATACGACCTTTTTTGAGAATATCGTTATTAGCACTAAAGAGTTCCGTATCATTTAAAGACACCGTAAGTTTGCTTCCTTTGATTTGTAATATACCCGAATGCCACTGGTTGGCAGGTTTTTTTAAGCCTGTAGCCCTCTTGATCTCATTCCAATTCTTGTCAGGATCTGATCTGACAAGAATCGCCTGAGTCCGGTCAAAATGGACATAATAATAACTTTTTCTGTCTGATGCCCGCACGACAAATCCACATGCTAGGACACCATTGGGCATTGGATCTACTTTAAATTTAGCTGACAAAGTAACGTCTCCCCATTGGTCTATTTTGTAATACGCACTCGACTTACTTTTCCGGCCATCAAGAACCAGCTCATGGTTTTGAATAGCAGCGGTTTCATCAAGAAACCAAAGCTCATTTCTTAACGGCAATTCAATATTTCTAATTTTGAATTGGTTTTGTGGAGTATCTTTAGCACCGAGGGAATTTACAAGAAAGAGTAGCACACCAATAGAGGTTATCGAACGACAGTCCAGTCGATTCATTATTTTACCCATTAGTTTTCGGAGGTTTTTCATTTCCCTTCAGCTTTCAATTCTTCACCCGTCTTGCCGCCGTGTTTGCGGAGGAGGTCGGCGATTTCTTTTTTGCCAAAGGTCCAATCTAGCGGTGTTCTTCCAAGCTTGCCAACATCATCCTTCGCATTCAAATGCGCACCCTTTGCTATAAGCAGTTTGGCGATTTCCTTGTGACCTCGTAT
>JAKUOU010000137.1 GCA_022451065.1 Pedosphaera sp.
TAGGAAGGCTGACAAGGCCGAGACTGCAATGGAGGTCTTGCGGGTGTCTGTTGCTAGAAAGCCGGCCGTTTGTGTTTCGGTGGTAAGTTTCATTTGCGGACTAGTGCCCGATGCGGCGGCTGAAATTGCTGCGGAGGCAGTCAAGTTGACCCCTCAGTACACGAAGGACATTGCCAGGGCTGCCGCGAAGGCTGCTCCTGCGAAGATTGATAAGATCACGATCGCGATCCTGAAGGCCACCAATGTTAAGAAGCATCAGATGGTTTACAATACGGTTGTGGCGGCAGTGCCGTCCCTGTTCAGGACAGTAAACCAGGCGGTGCTGGCCGGTGGTGCTTCTGATTCAAAGGGCGTTATCACTACGGTGGGTTCCCCGATTTCGGCGTTGGGTGCTGATGGATCTGTGGTTGGTACGGATGCATTCCCTACTGCTGCGCCGACACCGGTTACCGCTTCGCCGGGACTGGATCCAGCGCGTTACAACGCTCCCTGATCCTATTCTTGATTTAGATTTTAGAAAACCCGCTTAACGGCGGGTTTTTTTTGTGCTAATCATTTGTCGTGTCCGCGGTCGACCTGATTTCTGAGTTCATTGTTCTTAACCAACACGACAATGTCGCCACTGCACGACGGACTTTAAAGAGCGGCACTTCGGTGGCTACGGGTGAGAGTGGGTTGGTGTTGAGGCAAACCATTCCTGGGGGGCACAAAGTTGCCTTGGTCTCGATCAACGCAGGCGAGCAGTTGGTGAAGTATGGGCAGATCATCGGCTTTGCGAAGACTGGAATTGAGCCTGGGGACTGGGTACACACCCACAATGTCGAATTGAGGACGGTTGGCAGGGATTATTGTTTTTGCGATGAGATAACCGAACTACCTGCGTTGGATGGAGATGAGGATACTTTTCTTGGCTTCGCCCGGCCCGGCGGGAAAGCTGGAACTCGCAATTATATCGGCGTTATTTCGAGTGTGAACTGCTCCGCATCAGTTTCTCGGTATGTAGCTGACCGCTTCCGATCCAGTGACTTCAAGAGCGATTTTCCCAATGTTGATGGCGTGGTTGCATTTACGCACAAGGGAGGGTGCAGTTACGATCCGAATCACGGCCACAAGATCTTGCAGCGAGTCATAGCGGGAATGGCACGTCATCCGAACATCGGCGGTTATGTGTTGGTCGGGCTGGGCTGCGAGGTCAATCAGGTTCCCGGTTTGGTCGATAAATATCATCTCGACCGGTTGCAGGATGGCGAACAGGCTCCCACCTTTCTGACCATTCAACAGACCGGTGGCGTCCGAAAAACCGTCGAGTCAGCCGTCAAGGCGGTTGAGAGAATGCTAGCTGATGTCAACGCACTGCAGCGGACGAGACAACCGGTTTCAAAACTCGCCTTGGCAATGAACTGCGGCGGTTCGGATGCTAACAGCGGCATCTCTGCAAACCCCGCGCTGGGTGTCGCCTCCGACCAACTCGTGCGTCAGGGTGCTGCGTCCGTCTTTGGCGAGACCACTGAGATTTACGGAGCGGAACATCTGCTCACCCGCCGTGCGGTGACACGCGAAGTCGGCGAGAAACTCGTCTCGCAGACTCGCTGGTGGGAACAGCATACAGCGATGTTCGGCTCAACCATTGACAACAATCCCTCGCCGGGAAACAAGGACGGGGGTCTCACCACGATTTTTGAGAAGAGCCTCGGCGCAGTAGCCAAGGCGGGTCAGGCACCGTTGTCCGCCGTTTACGACTACGCCGAGCAAATCGAGGTCAAGGGCTTGTGCTTCATGGACACACCTGGCAACGACCCGGTGAGCATGACCGGTTTGGTTAGCGGCGGCTGCAATGTCGGCGTGTTCACCACCGGCCGCGGTAGCGTCTACGGCTGCAAGCCATCGCCGTGTATCAAGGTTGCCACCAACACCCCGATGTACAACTGGATGGAGGAGGACATGGATATCAACGCCGGCACGATTCTCGATGGCACCGAGACGGTCGAGCAGGTAGGCCGGCGGATTTACGACAAGATCCTCGCCGTGGCAGGCGGCGAAAAAACCAAAAGCGAACTGGCCGGGATGGGCGACGAGGAGTTCGCTCCGTGGATGCTTGGCCCGACCCTGTAGCCCAATGGATATCGTCAATCTTAACCAGGCGGAATCATTTCGAACCAAGGACGGCTCGGAGATTCGCGAGTTGCTGGCGCACCGTAACTCCGCCATTCGCAACCAAAGCCTGGCCGAGGCTCGCATCCCGGTCGGCGGTGCGACGATGGAGCATTACCATCCCAAGGCCGAGGAGATTTACTATATTACTCACGGCTGCGGGCGGATGAGGCTTGGCCAAGCGGAGCGGGAGGTTAGGCCCGGTGATGCCATCGCGATTCCGCCCGGCCAAGCGCACAAACTCTGGAACACCGGCGACGAGCCGCTGCGCCTACTGTGCTGCTGTGCGCCGGGCTACGAGCACGACGACACTGTTCTCTTCGAGGTTGACGAAGCGTGATATTGCGCCGGCTTGGATTTGGACGCAAAGTGCGCTTGGCCAAGGCCAAGGTGATGTACCAACCCACGACAGTCCGACTGTTCATCAAGCCGTTCTGCGGTTGGTGCGCCGAGGCATTGGAGTGGCTGGACCGGAACAAGATCAAATACAAC
Source organism: Pedosphaera sp. (assembly GCA_022451065.1). Lineage (GTDB taxonomy): Bacteria > Verrucomicrobiota > Verrucomicrobiia > Limisphaerales > UBA1096 > UBA1096. The sequence goes on from JAKUOU010000137.1 coordinate 2,644, forward strand.
ACGCTCGACGTGACGTCCGACCGCGTCGCTTGGGACGAGATGGTGCGGTTGAGCGGCCAGAGCTGCGCCCCAGTGATTGAGGTCGATGGAGAGATGCTGGCCGATTTCGGAGCTTCCGAGCTGGCCCGGTTTTGGGAGGAACTCGGTTGACTATTCAGTAAGGCATGCCTGAAGCGACCAGCATCCAGCAACGCAAACGAATTCCTGAATGGCTTCGAATGAAGCTTCCGAGCAGTAGCGCCTTCACGCGCACGCGCAGTTTGCTTGACGAGTTGAACCTGCACACGGTTTGCGAGAGTGCCAAGTGTCCGAACCACTGGGAGTGCTGGAGCAAAGGTACGGCGACGTTCATGATTGCCGGCGATCGCTGCACGCGCGCCTGTGGTTTTTGTGCGGTGAACACCGCCAAGCCGCTGCCGCTTGAGGGTGATGAACCGGATCGGGTCGCTGAAGCGACGTTTCGGATGAAACTCGGGCATGTTGTGATCACTGCCGTTGCCCGAGACGACCTCACCGACGGAGGTGCCAATCATTTTCGCGAGACGATCAAGGCGGTGCGCCGCCGGAATCCCGGTATAGTCATCGAGGTACTCGTGCCGGACTTTCTCGACAAGGACGATTCGCTACAAATGGTACTCGATGCCAGGCCGGAGATTTTCAACCACAATCTCGAGACGGTGCGGCGACTAACGCCGAGCGTGCGTTCTCGGGCCCAGTACGACCGTTCGCTCGCGGTGTTGTGCAAGGCCAAGGATCGTTGCGGCGACACGAGTTACACCAAGTCCGGCCTGATGCTAGGCCTCGGTGAGACGGAGTCGGAACGGTTTGAGGCGATGGCCGACCTGCGCCTGGCCAAATGCGACATCCTCACGCTGGGCCAATACCTGCAGCCGAGCCTCTGTCATTTGCCGGTGGCCGAGTATGTGACACCTGGGCAGTTCGACGAGTACGGGGTCAAGGCGCGGGAGATGGGCTTCCTGCACGTGGCTAGCGGCCCGATGGTACGCAGCTCGTACCATGCGGACGAATTTCAGTTGCCGCCCAAGGCCTGATTTTTTCGATGGCGCTCAGTAAAACCTTTGCAAGTCAGCGTGCCGATTTCACACTTGCCGCAGTTGTGTTGACGAAGGCGAAATGGATGATCACGGTTTTTGCGGCGTGTCTTTTGGCCGCCAATCCAAGCCAGGCGCTTGGCCAGGCGGCGGCGAGCACCGGTCGGTATCGCATCACTGAAAAATCGGATGACAGTCTCCGAATCTCTATCCTCACCGGCACCGAGGCTATTTTTCAAGCGGATGGCACGTTGGCGTTGACCGATCCGCGACTGGTCACCGTCACTGCCGCGGGGAAAACAAACCTCGTTTTTACCGCTAGCGAGTGTCTCTACGATCAGGACAAAAAAACGATCCGCTCGCCCGGCGAACTCTCTCTTTCCACGGGTGATGGCCAGATGCAACTGAGGGGTGTCGGTTTTTTCGGGAACCTGGCCGGGCCGACTCTGTCCGTGTCGAGCAATGTCGAGGCCAGGCTGGATAAAAACTTCAGTCGCCTGCCGATTGGTCAAGCGCGGAAAAAAAACGACACACCCAGCACCGAGCCGGAGCTGCTTCGAATCACTTCCCGCCTATTTGAACTCGAGCCAGGCCGGGCTGTTTTTCGCGGTTCAGTTTCGGTGGTCGATGCCGACGGCACACTGAACAGCGATTCAATTGTGATTGGTCTGAGAGAGGACGACTGGGAGGTGCAAACGATCCGGGCAGCCGGTAGTGTGGTGATGCAAGCCGATCAAATCAAAACCACCAGTGAGCAGGCCGACTATGACCTGTTTGCCGGGTTGATTGTGCTAAAGGGTAACCCAAGCTGGACAATGGGCGAGCGATCCGGCCGGGCCAATTCGCTGATGATTCAACGTGAGACTCAATCCGTGAACGCCGAGGGGGATGTTTACATGAAACTTCCGGCGGACTCTGATGGCGAGGGGGGGTTCCTTGATTTTAATGCGTTGAGGGGCGCGACGGCGAACGGCGGCGATGGCCGGCCGCTCGAAATCCGCTCCAATGTTTTTTTGTTCCAGTCTGCGACCCAGGGGAAAACCGGCTTTGCGCGCTACATCGGCGCGGTTCGGCTGGCTCGCGGAGAAAGCCGGCTGCAATGCAGTTTTCTGAACGTGCACTTGGCCAAGGGCACCGGTGGAGTTGTGGAATCGATCAACGCAGCAGTTGGAGTCAGGCTAGCGCAAGGGGAGGATCAACTTATGGCGCAAACGGCCACTTATGACTTGGTGCAAAAAAAAATCCGTTTCCGTGGTGAGCCAAAATGGAAACTTGGCACGCAAAGCGGCCAGGCGCGCTCGGTCGAGTTGTCACCAGTCGATGGCGTTTTCCAGGCGAGCGGGGGAGTGAAGATGCAGTTGCCACGGCCCAGAGGCGATGGACGATTTTTGTTGCCTGTCGACAGCGGCAAGGCTGCAAAAAAAGAACCAGGCGGCGAGCCGCTTTTAGTCGTTTGCGATTCGTTCGAGTATCGGCAGGCGGTGAATACCAAGGGGCTGGACTCGGCGATTTTCACCGGCAACGTGGTGATGAGCGGTGAGGAAGGATTACGGGTTCAAGCGCAGCGTGTCGTGACGGAGATCGACTCGGGCGAGGCCGGCTTGGTATCGCTCGATGCAACCGGCGGCTTGGACGTATCGACGACCGGCGAAAACACAATGAGGTATGCGGGCGAGCGCCTGGTGTACTCCACGTCGGATGAGACGGTGCGGCTGACTGGCGAGCCAACCGTGGAAATTCGCACATGGATGGATGGAGAGCCAGTGGTTGCGCTTGGCCAAGCGGCAATTTACAACCTTGGCACAGGGTGGCTGCGCCTGACAGGTGACCCGGTGCTGAAGACAGCCGAGGGAGAGTTGCGTGGCAGCGAGGTTGTGTTTAGTCCGCAAACCAAACGTCTCAGGGCCACCGGCCGCTGGAAGATGACGCTGAACCCGAAAACGATCTCAAAAATGCGTGGGCGAACGAAAAAACAGTAAGAAATGGAAAAGGGGACGCCATGAGTTTACTTGAGGCGAAGGGCTTGGCCAAGGCGTACAAGAAACGGCGCGTGGTCAACGGCGTGACGATCTCCGTGTCGCCTGGGGAGGTCGTTGGTCTGCTGGGCCCGAACGGCGCGGGCAAGACGACCTCGTTCAACATGATTGTCGGGCTGGTGCGGCCGGACGAGGGCGAGGTGCTCTTCGAGGGCAAGTCGATCGGCGCACTACCCATGCACCAGCGTGCGAGGCGGGGTATTGGTTATCTGACCCAGGAGCCATCGGTGTTCCGCAAGCTGACGGTGGAGCAGAATATCCTGGCGATCCTCGAGACCTGCACGTCCGACAAGCTGGAGCAGAAGGCCCGGCTCAAGTCGCTGCTCGAGGAACTCGACCTGACTACACTGGCCAGGAACAAGGCATACACCTTAAGTGGTGGGGAGAAGCGGCGGCTGGAAATCACGCGGGCGCTGGTGACCAGCCCGCGGATGCTGCTGCTCGACGAGCCGTTCAGCGGGATCGATCCGATCGCGGTTTACGAGGTGCAGAAGATTCTGCGTAAGCTTAAGGAGCGGCGGATGGGCATCCTTATCACCGACCACAATGTTCGCGAGACGCTCAAGCTGGTGG
>JAKUOU010000138.1 GCA_022451065.1 Pedosphaera sp.
AGTCGAAAGCAAGCATTCCAGCAAACAAAATTTGCATGATCTCCAGTGCACACATGGAACGTTCGTTGTGCTTGTGCAACCGAACTAGAGATGCTGTGTTTGTCACTATATGTTGTTGTAACACCTCGACTTTGTCATCGGTGCCGATGTGGTAGATTTTCGACGCCGGTACATCGGTAAAAAACAGGGTACCATCCGGCATTGCGGCCAAGCCTTCTGCCCAGCCGTGGCCGTCGCTGAGCAGTTGCCACTGCTCGTCTGGTTCGAGGAAGCGCACCGCCTCGTTACGGCACTGGTCATAATGAGTCTTCACTTCGGCAGCGTCCTCGTGCCAAAGCCATCGCATTGCGTCGGGAAAGATCGCGCTGCCGTGTTTACGGTTGTGCCGGCCTTTGCCCCATTTGTGTTTCAACTCGTAGCCGGAAAACTTGAGCGCGCGCTGCATCATTTGGTTAGCAACCCACCAGTCGCCGCCGTAAATGTTCAGATCGTTTTCGCCGTCCTGCAAAAAGACGCGGAGCGGCTTCGGTTCGGTTTTTCGGATAAGCGTCGGGATCTCGTCGCCGCCGCGAAGGCCGACATAAGTGCCGATGGTTGAGTAAACACGGCGAAACGAATCGGGACGATGCCAGGCAACATTGAAGGCGCAGATCGCTCCAGAGCTGGCGCCGGTGATGCCGCGCTGGTTCGGGTCGGTGCTGAACTTGACGCCGTGCGCCTGCTCAATATGCGGCAGCAGTTCGTTGATCAAAAAATGCGAGTAGCGGTCACTCATGTCGTCGTACTCGAGGCTGCGGTTAAAGCGCGCTTGGGCGTTTTCGCTTTGGGGCGGCACCACGCCGGGGTTGATGAACACGCCGATCATCACAGGGAGTTCAGCCTGATGGATCAGGTTGTCGAGAGCGTTGAAGGTGGCGCCATTGACATAGGCTTTGCCATCCTGGAAAACCATCAAGCTGGCTGAATGGCCGCGCTTGTACTGTGCCGGCACGTACACCCAGTAGTCGCGATTCGTGCCGGGGTACACCCTCGATTCAGCAAACTTGGCTTGGGTGACTTTCCCGCTGGGGACGCCGACCTGTTTCTCTGAGTCAGGATGGAGTGGATATTTTTCTTGCTGCGCGAAGGTGTTGAGCGCGAACAGCGAGCCGGCGATGATGAGCTTGGCCAATGTCGGAAAGTTTTTCATGCGCCACAGGGTAGGTGAATGCCGTTTTGCTGTCACGCCACCGAGGTTGGGCAGGTTGTTTCCAGTTTCGCCGTGTGCTTGCCGATTGGGTTCCGTGCCTCTAGTCTCCCCGCCGATGTCTGGTTTTGGGCCAAGAGCCATCCTTGCACTGGAAGACGGTACCATTTTCGAAGGGCGGGCGTTTGGCGCTGTGGCGTCGGTTGCCGGGGAGGTTTGTTTCAACACCTCCATGACGGGGTATCAGGAAATCCTGACCGATCCGTCGTACAAAGGGCAGATCATCACCATGACCTATCCGCTCATTGGCAATTACGGTGTCAACGAGCAGGATGTGGAGTCGTACCAGACACACGCCAGCGGGTTTGTCGTTCGTGAATTATCGCCGGTCGTGAGCAATTATCGCGCGGACAGTTCACTGGGCGAGTACATGCAGCGCAACGGCATCCCCGGCATCGAGGGCATTGACACTCGGGCGCTGACCAAAAAGCTCCGAGTCCGCGGCGCGATGAACGGCTATCTTACGACCGAGAGCGACGCCACGGTCGAGAGCGCCTTGGCCAAGGCGAAGGAGTGGCCCGGCCTGGTCGGGGTGGATTATGTGAAGGAGGTTACACACGAGTCGTCGTTTGGATGGGATGAAAACGATGAAATGAGTCCGGCGTTCCGGCTGCCCAAGGGACCGCTCGAGTTGGACGGCCGCAGTCAGCGCGACGCCATGCCAGTGGCGGATATACCGATTGTCGCCTTTGATTTTGGGGTCAAATATAACATTCTGCGTAGGCTTCGGCAGACCGGCTTCGCGGTGACTGTGGTACCGGCCAATACACCGGCGGAGGAAGTGCTCAAGCATAAGCCTGCCGGCATTTTTCTCTCAAACGGCCCTGGCGACCCGGCGGCTGTGATGTATGCGGCGGAAGCGGTCGCGGCGTTACTGAAGAAAGGGCTGCCGATTTTCGGGATCTGCCTTGGGCACCAAATCCTCAGCCTGGCCATGGGTGGCAAAACGAGCAAACTGAAGTTTGGCCATCGTGGTGCGAATCAACCGGTGAAGGATTTCGAGAGTGGCCGGGTGGAGATCACCTCACAAAACCACGGCTTCACGGTGGACATCGACTCGCTGCCAAGCGACGTGACGGTGAACCGCATCAATCTCAACGACCAGACGGTCGAGGGCATGCGCCACAAAACCAAGCCGGTCTTCTGCGTGCAGTATCATCCGGAAGCCTCGCCGGGACCGCACGACTCGAGCGGGCTGTTTGGCGAATTCCGCCAGTTGATCGAGAAGCACGGTTGACTTGGTCAAGTGCGTTCAAGTTTCATTTCGAGATACAAAAAAAGCAGGATACTAGTATCCTGCTTTTTTGAGAGTTGTTGAGGTTTGGACTATGCCTTGGCTTGCGCTTCCTCTGCCGCGGGTTCAGCTTCCTCATCCGGAAGCGGGTTGGTGCTTTCCACACGAACTTTGAGGCTGGTTTTGACCTCGGCGTGCAGTCGCAACTCGACGTCGTGATCGCCCACTGTGCGGATCGGTTCCTCGAGGTGAACCTTGCGGCGATCGAGTTTGATTTCAAACTGCTCGTTGAGCTGCTCGATGATGTTCGATGGTGTGACCGAGCCATACATTTTACCAGTGTCGCCGGTCTTGACTTTCAACTGCAAAATCAAATGCTTGAAACTTGCGGCCAGTTCCTTGGCATCCTTTGCCTCGCGTATTTCCCGGGCCAGGCGAACCTTGCGAAGCGCCTCGAGGCGGCGTTCGTTGCCCTCGGTCAATGGAATGGCCAGCCCTTGGGGCAGGAGATAATTGCGGGCGTAGCCGGTGGTTACATTGACCTGGTCGGATTCTCCGCCCAATCCATCCACATTCTTGATTAAAATAACGTCAGTTTTAGCCATGATTTAATTGGTTTTGCGTAAGGTTATTTTTAGAACGGGACATCGTCGTCCCCGGGGCCGTCAGCGGGCGGGCCTTCCGTGGGTTGGGAAGGTGGTGGGGCGGATTGCTGCTGAGCACCGCCACCGCCATCGGTTTGGCCGGCACCGCTGCCGATAAAGGTGAAACGCTCGAGCACCACGCCCAGTCGGCTGCGATTTTGGCCAGTGTTTTTATCCTCCCATTGGTCGAGTTTGAGTCGGCCTTCGATGAGAATGGGGCGGCCTTTTTGCATGTATTGCCCGAGGGTCTCGGCTTGTTTACCGAATGCGTCAACGTCCACGAAGGTGGTTTCTTCCTTTTGCTGCCCCTCGGTGTCACGCCAAACGCGGTTGACGGCGAGGCCCAGTTTGGCAATCGCGGTGCCACTGGGTGTGTAACGCATCTCGGGGTCACGGGTCAGGTTGCCCATCAGGATGACCTTGTTGAAGCTTGCCATGGCTACAGTCTAAGCAGTTTGCACTTTCAAAATCAACCCGAGATTCACGCTGGCTTAGTGAAGAACACGCGGAAGACGTCCTTTAGCTTGAGTAGGCGTTTTTTCAATTCACCGGTCGCAGCAGGGTCGCCCTCGAAAGTGACCTCGAGGTAGTAACCATCGGGGTTCTTGCGGTTGGCCACCCTGGCAAAGTCCTTCTGGCCCACGGTGTTGAACTCGCCGACCTTCCCGCCAGCCGTGTCGATTTCGGCCGAGATAAGGGTCTGCAGTTCCTCGACGGTGCTTTCACGTCCTGTTTCCTTCAGGATGATCGTCCCTTCGTATTTCGTCATCTGTCTTTTTCCCTGTTGGGGAGTAGTCCCCGTTGTAATTGTTCATAGCTTGCTGAGTGCCTTGCAACATCCAGCATGCGAGTTGGTTCGCTGCTGTTTCCAGCACCCGTTCCAGCAATTCAGTCTCCGCTTCAGCAAATTTGCCTAGCACGAAGCCGGAAACATCACGGTTCGGCTCAGGCCGGCCGATCCCAAGCCGAAGCCGAGCAAAATCGTCTTTTCCAAGCAATCCTTGAATGGAATCCAACCCTCGGTGGCCCCCCGTGCCGCCTCCAGGGCGCATTCGTATGGCACCGAGCGGCAGGTCGAGGTCATCGACCACCACCATGATATGCCCGAAGGGGATCTGGTAAAACTTGGCCAATGGCACCACGCTTTGACCACTCAAGTTCATGTAGCCCTGTGGCTTGCACAAGAAGACAGAGTTGCTTTCCTGCCTGATTTTGGCCAAGTGGGCTGCGAATTTTTTGTTCACTTCCCACCCGGCACCTTGGCGCTTGGCCAAGCGATCGAGCACCATGAACCCGACATTATGCCGGGTATAGGCGTAATCCTTTCCGGGATTGCCCAAGCCCACGATCAGGTATGTCTCTTCCATACGCGGGCCTTCTCAAAGAACACGACGGTCCCGCCAATCCGGCGGCTCGCCGCTCAAATTATCAACCTTCCTTCTTTTCCCCACCTTCGGCGGCATCTGTGCTGCCTTCTGGCTTGGCACCTTCTTCTGCGGGGGCTTCGCCCTCGGTGGTTGCATCTTCCGCTGCTGCTGCCGCCTCTTCAGCTGCCGCCGCCGCCTCTTCCGCTTCGGCCAACATCTGCATGCGTGAGGTGGCAACTGCGATTACCAGCGCCCTTGGAGAACCGATCGCGGTGACCCCTTTTGGCAAAGCGAGTTCCTCCAGATAAATGGATTGGCCCACTTCTAAATGGCTGACATCAGGTTCGAGGGTTTCTGGGATGTCTGCCGGCCGTCCTTTAAGCGTGACTGTGTGCATCGGCGTCAACATAACCCCGCCCAGCTTCACGCCCTCGGCGGTACCGAGAGGTCGCAGCGGGACTTGGGCAGTGACCACGCTGTCCTTAGTCAGGCGCTTGAAATCGACATGGATGAACATGTTTGTCAGAGGATTCCTCTGGATATCCTGCACCAGTGCGATGCTTTTTTTGCCTTCTATTTCCAGTTCAACAAGGAAGTTTTTCGCCTCGGTGGATTTTACTGCTTTGCCAAAGTGCTTGGCTTCGAGCTCGACGGTCTGTGGCTCACCATTGCCGTAAACAACGCCCGGCAGCCCTCCGCCTTGGCGAACTTTTTTGCTGCCTGTGGTTTTAATCAAAGTCCGCGGACTTGCGACCAATGAGATTGCTTTCATGTAATTTTAACAAAAACTGCCTCCCGCGGCGGCGATCACGTGGTACGCGCTCCCTTGAACCGAAACAGGGAGTTCACCGAGGAATTGTTGTGTATTCGCTGGATGGCTTCCCCCAGCAACCCCGCAACAGATAGGGTGTTTATGTTCAACCCCTCGATTTCGGGGCGGGGGACTGTATCAGTCGTTATCAGTTCGTCAATACAAGAGTTCTTCAGCCGATCGATTCCCAAATCGTTGAGAATCGTGTGCGAAACGCAGGCCCTGACGCTTGTCGCCCCACGCTCCTTAAGAATGGCAGCGGCGTTAACAAGTGTGCCGGCCGTTTCGGTGAGATCATCAACCAAAAGAGCGTTTTTGCCTTCAATATCGCCGATAATGCCCACCGATTCCGTATTAGTGGCGCTCGTGCGGCGTTTCGCAACGATTGCCAGGTCGGCCTCGAGCATTTCCGAGTATGCGTGGGCCATTTTTAGCCCGCCCACATCCGGACTGACAACCACTAGGTTCTCCTTTTTAGCGTATTTAAGATAGGCGAAGATCACCGGCGAGGCGTACAGATGATCCACCGGTATGTCGAAAAAGCCCTGAATCTGCTGGGCGTGCAGATCCATCGTCAAAATACGGTTGGCCCCGGCAGCCACCAGCAGATTGGCCACGAGCTTGGCCGAGATCGGCACGCGCGGCTGATCCTTCCGATCCTGTCGGGCGTAGCCGTAAAACGGCAGCACCGCTGTGATGCGGTCGGCGCTGGCCCGCTTGAGCGCGTCCATAATGATGAACAGCTCCATCAAGTGATGATTTGTCGGCGGGCAGGTCGATTGAATCACAAACACATCCTCACCTCGGACGTTTTCCTCGATCTTGGCAAACGTTTCTCCGTCGGGGAAGGCGGTGAGGGAGATTTTGCCCGGCTCGATGCCAATGTTACCGCAGATGGCATCAGAGAGCGGGAGGTTGGAACTGCCGGCGAATATTTTCACGTCAGGTTTAGAAGTGGTCGTGGTTTTGATTTGTGCTGCAGATCAACCCTGCTCGCGGCTGCGAAAAGTAACAATTGGCAAACACCAATCAAGTGCATTCGTGCCCTTGGGAATAAATTTATCCTGACGGCATACGCTCCGCTTGGCCAAGCGCTAAAACTGGTCGAGGAACCGGAGGTCGTTTTCGTAGAACAAACGGATGTCGCTGATGCCGTAGCGGATCATCGCGATGCGCTCGATGCCGAAGCCAAACGCCCAGCCGCTCCATTTCTCGGGGTCGTACCCCACGTTTTCAAAAACCGCCGGATGCACCATGCCGCAGCCGGCGATCTCGAGCCATTCCTTGCCCATCTTGCGGACGAGCGGGCTGCTGAAGTCGATCTCGAGGCTCGGCTCGGTGTAGGAAAAGTAGTGGGGCCGAAAACGCAGCTTCACTTCCTTGCCAAGCA
>JAKUOU010000139.1 GCA_022451065.1 Pedosphaera sp.
CGCCACCTGCACCGCGAAGATGTCCCATCCCTTGGCGTGAACACCGACGATCTCGCAGGCGGCCTCGTAGGTGCCAGGCTTGGTGATATCGCCCTTGCCGTTCGGGCCGCGGCTGAAGGAGAGGAACCGACCATCGGGCGACCAATCCACATGGTAAATCTTGTTTTGCTTGTCGAAGACTTGAAACACTTTTTTGCCGAGTTTTGGGTGGTCGGAGTCGATGTCGATCGGCACGACGGCCAGCTCATGGTCGCCCGCACCCCACGCGATGTGTTTACCGTCCGGACTGAAGGTCGGGCGGCAGCCGCCAATACCGAGGTCGATGACCTTGCTGCCGTTGGCCTCGATCAGCAGGTTGGTGTGGCGATACCCCATGCCAGCGTGCACGGTGGCGACGATCCATTTGCCATTGGGCGCATAGCTGATGTTGTACAGGTGATGTAGCGGCTTGGTGTTGACATGCTCACGCGTCCTGCCGCTTGGCAAATGGTGAAAGCTGATACCCTTTGTGTAATAATCGGTCACGTTGAACTTCGGATACTCTTGGGGCAGAAAGGCGATGGTCTCGCCGTCAGGTGCCCAGCACTGTTGGCGCGCGCGGTCAGTCACTTTTTTGCGGCCGGTGCCGTCGAAGTTCATCACCCAGAGGCTTCGGATCGTCTCGCGGCCAGTGCCGGAATCGACAAGGAAACAAATCTTGGAACCGTCCGGCGAGGCCTGCGGGTACAGCTCGTTGACGCCGCGCGTGTTGGTGAGGTTGACCGACGACTTGCCGTCGGCCGCAGTAACGAAAAGCTCCCAGTTGTTGTTCGCGTAAGACTCATGAACGAGCTTAAATCTGCTACCTGCCAACTCCTCGCGAACGGTTTCGGCCAGCAGACTGATCGTCTGAAAAAGCACCACGCCGCTAAAGATCGCTGCCGTTGCAAACTTTTGTATCGGTTTCATAGAACGGAAATTATTTTTTACTGCCCTGCATCAATTTCGTGATGGCGGTCATCTTTGCGGCGGCTCCCGGCTGACCAAGCCTTGGGCAACGGCAAGGCCAAAACGGGCTGCACTAACGCGAAGCATCGCCATACCGCAGGGTATTCGGTTGCAAGGAAGCTGCTCAAGTGAAAAACCCCACTTGGCCAGGCGGCAAAAAAGGCCCGTCAACCGACGGGCCTTCAAAAAATGATGAACGATGAGGCTACTTTTTCTCCTTGGATTCCTCGGCGGCGGCAGGTTCCTCAGCTAGTTCAACCTGTTCTGTGGTTTGCACCGGTTCCCCGGCTTTGTCTTGATTGGCAGCGGGCGTTGGTGACGCCTTGGTCTTCTCCTCAAGAGTCTCGTCCACCCACTTCAAGATGGCCATCTGCGCGCCATCCCCCTTGCGAGCGCCGGCGAGTTTGATAATACGTGTGTATCCGCCCATGCGATCCTGAAACGAAGGAGCGATCTCATCGAACAGGATGCGAACCACGTCGTGCTCTCGGCTCCACTGTTCGCGAAGCTGTTTGCCGGAGACTCCCTTGGCCCTGGGGAAAAACCTGCGTTGTGGCGCACGCAACCGTGCAGCTGCCAAGCGGCGATGGTGCAGGGTGCCCCGTTTGCCGAGGGTCACCATCTTCTCGGCAACGACGCGCGCCGCCTTGGCCTTGGCCAGGGTGGTGGTGATTTCCTTCTGCTCGATGAGGCTGCACACCATGTTGGCGAGCATCGCATTTCGATGCTCCCCGGTGCGGCCCAACTTGGCGGTTCTTATTCTGTGTCGCATGGCATGGCGGCTGGCAGGTTATTCTTCGTCCTCGATTGGCGGATCCTCGAAGGCATCCGGCGGCGGTGCCGTTGGAGGCGTGTCGAGAAGGGTCGGATCGATCTTTTCACCCAGTGAAAGGCTGTACTCCTTGAGTTTATCCTTGATCTCGGTGAGGGATTTCTTGCCGAAATTGCGGTACTTTAGCATCTCGGACTCGGACTTCATCGCAAGGTGGCCCAAGGTGGTGATGTTCGCGTTATTGAGGCAGTTGGCCGCACGGACGCTCAACTCAATCTCGTTGACGCTTGTGTTGAGTAGCTTTCGCATGGCCTCACGATCCTCGTCCTTGGCCTTGGCATCCTGCTCAAACTCGAATGTTTCATCGTTGATCCCGGTGAAAACATTCAGGTGGTGCGCCAGAATCTCAGAGCTTTGCTTCAGGGCCTCGTCTGGAGTCATGCGGCCGTCGGTGGAAACCTCTAGCACCAGCTTGTCGTAGTCGGTTCGCTGCCCAACACGCGCGGCCTCCACCTCGTACCGTACACGGGTGACTGGGGAAAAAATGGAGTCGATCGGTATCACGCCAATGACCTGATCCGGTTTTTTGTTGGCATCGCTCGCCAGGAAGCCACGGCCTACCTGGACTTCCATCACCATGTCGACCTTCTTCTTCTTGTCTGTCGTGCAAATGACCTGCTTTTTGTTGACGATCTTCAGACCCGGGGGCAGTTCCAGATTGGCGGCAGTGACCGCGCCCTCGGCGGTGACGCTTAAGCGAACTTCCTGCGGCTCCCGGCCAGTGTGACGGAACCTTATTTTCTTAAGGTTCAAAACGATGTCGGTGACATCCTCGATGACCCCCGGCACTGTAGTGAACTCGTGATCCGCCCCCTCTATTTTCACTGAGGTGATGGCCGCTCCCTCAAGCGAGGACAAAAGCACCCGTCGAAGACAGTTTCCTATGGTATGTCCGTAGCCGGTCTCAAACGGCTCCGCCTCATATCTAGCGAAGGTGTCGGTGCAATCGTCCGTCTTCCTCAGCTTGTTTGGTTTCTCGAAATGACCTAGTCTTATTGGCATATGTTTTTAGTTTTTGAGCAATTTTAACCTGACCCATCACTGTTATTCCCGTTGATGAGGAGTCCATATAATTGCTTTTCCAACCTCCCGAGAGGCCGGAAGTTTAACGGGAATAAAATTCTACAATGGTTTGTTCATCGGCGATGGGCTGTATTTCATCGCGTGTAGGCAACCGTAGCACGGTTCCCTTGAATGCATCCTTCTCCAACTGCAACCACTCGGGCACCACCCGGCTAGTGGAGTACTCCAAATTACGCGTGGCCAACTGGCGTGAGCCGCTCGTATCCTTTACCTCGACCACATCGTTGACCTTGGCGGTGTAGGATGGAATGGTCATCTTGCCACCATTCACCACCACGTGGCCGTGGGAAACCATCTGGCGCGCTTGTGCGCGGGTAGCGCCAAAGCCGAGTCGGTATATAACGTTGTCCAAACGACACTCAAGCAGTTGAAGCATGATCTCACCCGTAACACCCCGGTGTCGATGAGCCTTCTCATAAATGGAGCGGAACTGCTTCTCCATCAACCCGTAGTGAAAGCGAAGCTTCTGCTTCTCCATCAACGCAAGCGCGTAGTCGGTGTACTTACGTCGCGCGCGGGGTCCGTGAGTGCCCGGCGGATAATTCTTGCGCTCGAGGTATTTCGACGGCCCGAAAACGGGGACGCCGAATCGCCTACTGATCTTGTCGCGTGGACCTGTGTAACGTGCCATGCCTTGAATTTCTGGTTAAACCCTGCGCCGCTTTTTCGGGCGGCATCCGTTGTGCGGAATCGGGGTGACATCCCGAATGGACGTGATCTCCAGACCCACTGCCTGCAAGGCGCGGATGGCTGACTCACGGCCAGAACCGGGACCCTTCACTCGAACCTCGATCTCCTTCAGGCCGTGCGCCATGGCCCGGCGGGCAGCATCCTGTGCAACTTTTTGCGCTGCGTAAGAGGTGCTCTTGCGTGACCCCCGGAAACCATTTTTACCGGCCGTGGACCAGGCGATCAAGTTGCCCTGCTTGTCGGAGAGGGAGACGTGAGTGTTGTTGAAAGTAGCCAGAATGGTGGCGATCCCCGAGTGGACGTTTTTCGATTTCTTGGCCTTAATAACCTTTTGTGGAGTCGGGTCATCGCTGGTCAGCAATTCCTGTGCGGAAGGAGCTGCCACACTGGTATCAGTCTCCTCCTCAGAAACTGAATCATCCTTCTTGCCCTTGGCCTTCGGCTCGTCCTTGGCCTTCGGCTCGTCCTTGGCCTTCGGCTCGTCCTTGGCCTTCGGCTCATCCTTGGCCTTCGGCTTGGCCTTGGCCTTGGCCTTGGCCTTGGCCTTGGCCTTGGCCTTGGGTGCCGGGGTTTTCTCTGCCGGAGCAGTTGCAGGTGTCTCCTCTTTGGCTTCCGCCTCGGGCTGCTGGGCCTCGGGTTGTTTCGGTTGGTTTTCTTCGTCAGCCATAATGATCAGCTAAAATCAGTGAATTCCAGTCTTGGCATTTGGATTGCGTTGAACGCCCACAGTCTTCTTTTTGCCCTTGCGAGTTCGAGCGTTAGTGGAGGTTCGCTGGCCTCGAACCGGAAGACCGCGCGCATGGCGCAAGCCACGGTACGACTTGATGTTCTGTAGGCGCTTTAGATTGAGACTGCGCTCACGGCGCAGATCGCCCTCCACAAGGTAATCGCCCTCCTGAATGACGTGAACAATCTTGGACAAGTCGTTCTCGTCGAGATCCTTGGCGCGAGTGGCGGGCTCGATGCCGGCTTTCTCGACGATCTCCGAGGCAATCTTCGGCCCGATGCCGTAGACGTACCGTAATGCGATGTCGATGCGTTTGTTGGGGGGGATGTCGACTCCGATGATTCTTGGCATGGTCTAATTCCTTTCGATCAGCCCTGACGCTGCTTGTGCCGAGGGTTTGATGTGCAGATGACACGAACCACGCCCTTCCGGCGTATAACCCGGCAGTGCTCGCAAAGCCGCTTTACTGATGCGCGTACTTTCATTTTTAAAACTCGTTACTATTTCCCTAAAAAACCACCACGCCATTGCTGAAATCAGCAGGCGAGATTTCCAAATTCACCCTGTCGCCAAGCTTGATTCCTGGCATTTTTTCCCGTTGTTTCAACAACACCCGGGCGAATACCCGGTGGCCGTTGGCCAACTCCACCACGTAGGTTGCCGGAGGACGCTTGTCCCTCACGATTCCCTCAACTCGGATGGCAGGTTGTCCGGGCATGTCAAAATCTCCGGCTCACCGTCGGTCACGAGGATGGTGTGCTCAAAATGAGCCGATGGCAACCCGTCCCGGGCAACCACCGACCAGCCATCGTCCAGCATCTCGATGTGCCGTTGGCCAATGTTGACCATCGGCTCGATAGCCAGAGTCATTCCCGGCTTCAAGACCGGAGAGCGCCGACTGCCATCATCAAAGTTCGGTATTTGCGGGTCCTCGTGGACTTTTTTGCCCACGCCATGCCCAACAAATTCCCGGACGATGCTGTATCCGTTGGCCTCGACACAGCTCTGGATAGCCCGTGAGATGTCCACGATCTTGTTTCCAGGCAGCGCTTGGCCAAGCCCTTCGTACAGGGATTTCTCGGTCACTTCCATCATCCTCTGCACGGCCGGGTCGCATCCGCCGACAGCCACGGTTGTGGCGTTATCGCCGATATAGCCATTGTAGCGCACCCCAACGTCGAGACTGACGATGTCTCCGAACTGAACGCACCTCCCGGAGGCCAAGCCGTGCACAACCTCCTCGTTGACGGAGATGCAGATCCGGCTGGGATAATCCCGATAGCCAAGGAAGGCACTTTTGCCACCGTAGCGGCTGATGCGCTCCCCGGCGTACTGGTCAATCTCCAGTGTGCTGATACCCGGCTGGACAAAGGCAGCAACCTCCCGCAGCACGGTGGAGGAAACCCCACCGGCCAAGCGCATGGCCTCAATCTCATGATCTTCTTTCAAGTGGATCATGTTATCTCCGGGTGCCCTAGCACCTGATCCAGAGCCAAGACTTGGCTTGGCCGGTTTCTATCAAGGAACAAACCGCTGGGGGCTTGTTTCACCACCAGCGTCAGAAGCGGCCACGCACGCGGCCCTTCCTCAAAAATCCGTCATAATGCCGCATCAAGAGATACGACTCCATCTGTCGCATAGTGTCGATCGTGACACCCACGGCAATTAAAATACTCGTTCCGCCAAAGAACTGGGTGACCTGGTAAGGGATATTTCGCCACAGGCCCAGCAGCATCGGGATGAGTGCGATGATGACCAGGAACACGGCGCCGGCAAAAGTGATCCGGCTCATCGTCCTGTGCAAAAAATCGCTGGTCGCCTTGCCTGGCCTGATGCCTGGAATGTAGCCGCCGTTTTTCTTCAGGTTGTCAGCGATCTCGATCTCGTTAAATGTAGTCGCCACCCAGAAGTAGGCGAAGAACATGATCATCAGAGAATAGGTGAGGTAATAAAAGGGATGCCCGGGTTGAAACCAAGCCGACGCGGTCTGCACATAATCCTTCAAGAAATTGGCATCATCTAACGATCCCCCTAAACCGTTCAAGACCATTCCAGGAAACATCAGGATGGCCTGGGCAAAAATCAGCGG
>JAKUOU010000014.1 GCA_022451065.1 Pedosphaera sp.
GGATGTTCGAGCACGAGACGGTAAAAATCCGCAATCCACAACGCCCCGTCTGGCCCAGTCTTGAGCATGATCGGCCGAAACCACGCATCCCGCGAGCCGATGAACTCCTGTGCATCAGCACCCTCAGGCCGGCTGCTCTTGAAGCTGAGCCCGTCCGGCGTAAGTACTTCTCGGCGTACGACATTGTAAGCCGGAGCACTGACAAAAAGGAGTTGGCCGGCCGGCTCCTCAAATAACTCATCACGATACGGTGTGGGGCTGTTGCCGGCGGTGATATGCTTCGCCGTGCCGACTAAATTGAAGCGCTGAATCGGTCGACTGATGCTCCTCATTAGGTGCGATCGATCGTAGTTGCCGAGGGTTTGTCTGTTGCGTGGCGTGGCGAGTTGAGAGTTGCGGCGAATGTAATGCTCAGGAAAAGGGTAATGCCAGCCAATGAACGAGTTGTTGTTGCCGAACCAGTTGCCCCAGTCGTCACGTCGTCGGCCGAATTGCGTTTGACCTGCCTGTGTGTCAAACGCGAGCGTGTCCGGGTGGAACCGAAAATCGCGACTGCGAATATTGACTGAAAGTTTTTTGCCAGGAGAACGTATGGTGCCGCCGCTGTCTCCATTAGCCGCGTAAACCCAGTTGTCTAAGCCGAATTCAAAGCCATTCATTCGATGCTGCTGGTTCCCTTCGCCGAATCCTGTGAAGAGCACCTTGGTTTCGTCTGCCCGACCATCGCCATTGGTGTCGCGAGCAAACAAGATGTCAGGAGCGGCGCTGACGAGGACGCCGTCGCGCCAAGGCATCACGCCGCTCGGATAGGGCAGGGCATCGAGGAAAACAGTTGAGTGCTCGTAGCGTCCGTCATCATTCCGATCCTCCAGAAATCGGACACGGCCGCCTGGCTTACCTTTGTCATTTAACCCCAGCGGGTAATCGGCCATTTCCGCCACCCACAGCCGGCCTTGTTCGTCCCATTCGAATGCCACCGGATCCATTACGAGTGGCTCGCTGACCATGAGTTCCACTTTGTAACCCGGAAGGGTTTCCATGGCCTTGGTGGAAGCCTCAGGCGACTTTGGAAGAGGCATCACGCCGCGAAGGAGTTCGTCAAACGAACGTCGGTCGACCAGGTTGGGCAGATGCGCAGTGTCTTCGTTTTGCACCCACAGATGGTCTGAATGAAACCATGCCCCGTTGTTATTGTGCTCTCCGCCACGGACAATCATTGGGATTGCATTCGAGTCGCTTCGCAGGCCGGACATGACTTCGCGTGTCCAGCCCGTACCCCAGCCGAGAATCGGTTGGGGTACGTACAGGTGAAACGAGTATCGGACCTCGTTGGAGTGAAGAACATCCAGATGGCCGTCCTTATTTATGTCGACGAAACGCACCCCGTTGTCGCTTCCGTCTTCTCGGACGATGTGAACATGCTCGGGTAGATTAAAATTGGTCGACTGCCATTTTCTTTGCCCCTTGTTCCATTTTAGAACCGCCTGTTGCTTTAGGTTGCCAATGATGATTTCGCACGTGCCATCGCTATCCGTGTCGCGCAAGCGCACGCCATTGTCACGGCCGTCGATTGAGGTGTGGATCATTTGATTGTTAAATTCAAGACCCTGTGTAAGTGCTTGGTCTTTGTGCCAAGCGTTACCGTCAAAATGCCAAATACCATTTATGTTTTTGTTGCTGATGAACACTGAAGCCATGCCGCTTGGTTGGAGGATGCCGAATCGGGCCCCGGAATCCGTTTGCTTGTCGTTCACGTCGCTTTGCACAAGTTGGAAGGGGAAGGGTGATGTTATCCAGCGCTTACCTTGCGGATCCCAGCGCCGGGTTTGCTGAAGATTCTCGTTGCCTATAATAACATCCATAAAACCGTCATTGTCGAGATCGATCAGTCGCACCCCGTTGTCGTACCCGTTTGGGGCTTTCAGGGATTGTCCGCCGAGGAGGTTTTTAGTGAGGCGTTCACGAGCTTCACGGAAATTGAGGAACTTGACCTTGGGGCCGTGCTTCTCGGTGATGTGATCGATCCACTCGATCATCTGGGTGTTCCGCACCCAGCCAGCCGGATGGAAGACAAAATTGAAAACACCCTGTTTGAGCACGGTTGCGTCGATCGCCGCTTTCCAATCCTCAACAGTTACGGGGTTGCTATTGCCGTGAAGATGCTGAGCCTCCCAATCGCTGGGCACCATGCATGGCATTTCCCAAATGCGATTACCTATAGCGTAGGGATAAGGATAGTTTTCAATGGTGACGACGTAGGAATCGAATGGGATATATTTTTCAAACTTTGCCTTTCCATCTGAATCGGTGACGAGACTGCTGGGGAGTGAGGAATCCGCTTTGGTGAAAATGTTGAACACGGAGGTGTCCATCTCGAGGAATTGGCCGGCGGGATTGTTGTGCATCAATAACTCGGAGAAAACACGAGGACTTGGTGTGTTTTGCGAATCACAACACGGAGTACGGAAGGCAACTGGTAGATTGTTTGGGATGTTGCTTAGTAGATCGACGCCTCCGTGATATGTGTTTTTGGCTGAGTCGAAATTGCGATTGCCAAGGATGGGGCATGGGTGAGTGAGTGTATGTACTTCAATTGTAAGGCCCTCTTTGAGCCAATGTTGTAGATGAGGTTCTGTGGGGGTAATCGAATTGCAAAAGATACTGAGCGGGGCGCGTCCATCGATTTGTTTTAGGCGCTCTAAAATAGGGCGGCAAAAATCCTCGTAGTTTTGATGGTTGCGCATGTCGTCTATTCCTAATGTGACAACCGCTTCAATTCCGTCCTCGCCAATCCACTGCGGCGTGGTGAGCTTGGGAAAATTTAAACCAACGTAAAAAGGATCTTCCTTATCTAAATAGGATAATCGATTGCCTGGAGATTGGCTGATGCCTGTGTTGGCTGCTGTAAAAAAAAACCATAACAATCCAAATGCTTTGCCAAAATTCCACAAAATTAAAGTTAGTCGATTCATGAGAACCTCGCGAGCATGCCCTTCGTTAAGGGCCTAGGCAAGTTTCACATTAGCACTCCCCAACATAGCGAATTTAAAAAACCCTCCATAGATTCTTTGCTGTGTGCCGATTGTGTTTTCGTTGGGCACGGTCGAGCGTCCGCAGGGACAAGGGAATCGCCTCAAATCTTTATCAGCGGCGAGGATGCCGCCATTGCCATTTCAACTCGCATCGGTAGATTGAAAGAAATGAGTATTTCCATTGTAAGTAATGGCATGCATTGCTTCTGTGTTAGGCCCTGGTAGTCAGTCCAGTCCGTACTTTTCGATCCATGACTGTGGCAGCGTACCGAAACTAAGTAGCCAGTCATTAAACCGACGCAGCGACCAGCCGCGTCCTTCTACCAGTTTTCTGTAAAGCCGCGCATTCTCCAAACGGCCCAGCCAGTAGCTCATTGGTATACCGGGGCTGCCGGTGTACCAGTTCACGTCTGCTTCGGCTCGGGCCTTGGTGAAGCCAAGATGTTTCTGCATATGCTTCACGGCTTGACTGTGACTGTACTCGCCGGTTTGTAGTCGCAGATCAACAAGAATCCGATGGCAACGCCAGAGAGCATCGTGAAGTTGTTGCAGTTTTAGTTCGGGGGATCGAATGATCCCAAGATCGACGCACATTTGCTCACACCAAAGAGTCCAGCCTTCGTAAAAAATCGCATGCTCATCGAATACACGACGCCATTTTCGAGGATGCGAGTTGGCAAAAATGAACTGCAAATGGTGTCCTGGATAAGCCTCGTGAGCGCAGGTAAGCTCGAGCCCGAAGTGTTGCTGTCGCTCGGTGAGTTTTTCTGCTGCAGTCTTTTTCTTTAGCCCTAGGTCGTTGACCCAAAAGTAGCCGCGCTGACGTTTGTCGAATTGTCCGGGAGGCGAGTAAGCAGCCATCGGGATGACGTGCGACATAAAATCCGGTACCAATGTGATTTTCAACGAATCGCCCTTTGGAAACGTCATTGCCTTGGCTGCCTTGAATTGCCGTATGATCTCACAATTTGTTTTCTGATAAAGGGAGAGCAGATCCCCTTTGGGCGTCCATTTGGTTCGTGCGGTTTCGACAATTTGATCGACTGATTTGTTCCTCCCAAATTTCTCGGAGGCTTTTTTTAGTAGGGCACCAACACGCTCAATCTCGGCTACCGCGACGGCCTCCACCTGACCAATAGTGTAGTCCAAGCCAAGCTCATCGCGGATGCGGCGTTGTAGCATTGCGGTTCCGATAGCGAACGATCTTGGTTTCGCCAAGCACCTGCCCATGACGCTCTCGTGGTACTTGGCGCAAGAGTGCCTTGCCAACCGAATGAGCATACTGTCTTCTTTCTTGTTGCCGTTAGCTTCCAGGAAAGTAGTGATGGCATCAAAAAACGAACCGGATGCCTTGAAGGTCTCATCCATGATGTTGCGCCAAACGCGTTCCGGTCGATCGATCAACTTCGTCGCCTGCTTAAGGTATCGTTTTGATTCGACAAGCAGGCTTCGAATATTATTTGCCGCGCGCTTTGGGTGAGTTTCACCTCGTTGCAATTCGCGCAGGAGAAACTCAAAGACAGCATCGATGCC
Organism: Pedosphaera sp.; assembly: GCA_022451065.1. GTDB lineage: Bacteria > Verrucomicrobiota > Verrucomicrobiia > Limisphaerales > UBA1096 > UBA1096. The sequence continues at coordinate 4,566 of JAKUOU010000014.1, forward strand.
ACTTGGATCGAGGGTGTGCCGTCCTCGCTCAAAATCTTCGTGTTCGCGGAGAAGTCTTGCGCGGAAGGCCAAACGGTCCAGGTTCTGTTCGTTGGACAGTGCTGAAGGGGCGATGGTGTCGAGATTGGCCAAGGCGGCTTGGCGCTGTCGATGCTGATGTTTTAACGCGCGAAGCGTGACATTGTTCAATCGACCTTCCCCGGAAGAGAGGCCGACGTAAGTCGCATCGGCGGGGTGATCGGCATAAAACGAGTTGAAGTATTCACCTAGCAGCTGTTCAAAATCTTTTGAATGATTCGGCATCCGGGGCAGGTTAGTTGTGCTAGATGGATGAATGCAAACAGAAGGAATTTTAATTATATTTCGTCGGTTTGGCCTTGAGAGTCATTTTTTGAACGGTATATTTCGGGCGTTCGCAAGACGGTAGTTTTATGTTTATATTTTCACGTAATAGGCGATTTTTTGGCAGTTTCGTTGCGCTGGCAACATTTGGATTTGCTGGAACTGTTTTTGGCGCTGAGTTGTCGGATGCGGCCAAGATTGAGTTTTTTGATAGTAAAGTTTTTCCCGTTCTGAAGGAGAATTGTTTCAAGTGTCACGGGGCACGGGAGAAACTCAAGGGAAACCTCCGACTCACCAACCGGGCAGGCTTGTTGAAGGGCGGCGAGTCCGGCGCAGCGATCCACCTGCTTAAGCCGGAGAAGAGTCTGATGCTGGCAATGATTTCGTGGAAGGATGAAGACCACGAGATGCCGCCAAAAGAGAAACTTCCGGACGAGCAGATTGCGTTGCTAACCGAGTGGGTGAAGTTGGGGGCTCCGTTTAATCCTGCGAAAGAAATCCATGGCAATGACTTGACTGTCGGCAAGTTGCCGACAAACGAGATCAACGAGCGTACTACGTCTGCCTGGGCATTCAAGGCGGCCCAGCCGGTTGTTGCGCCGAAGGTCGATGATGCAGCTTGGCAGGCGAGCGGCATCGACGCGTTTGTATATAGTCGACTGAGTGAAGCCGACCTGAAGCCGAATAGCCCAGCGTCAAAGGGTGTCCTGATTCGCCGCGCTTATTATGGTCTGATTGGCTTACCGCCAACTGATGTCGAGGTGCGTGCTTTTATTGATGACAAGTCGCCAGACGCCTTCGAGAAGGTAATCGACCGGTTGTTAGCATCGGATCGGTACGGTGAAAAATGGGGACGGCATTGGCTTGATCTCGTGCGCTTTGCTGAGACCAACGGCTACGAGCGAGATAGTCGAAAAGACTTAATTTGGAAGTATCGAGACTATGTTATTCGGGCCTTCAACCAAGACAAGCCGTACAATCGTTTCATCATGGAACAATTGGCCGGTGATGAACTGCCGGATCGCGATGCCGATAGCATCACGGCCACCGGCTTTTATCGGCTCGGCATTTGGGACGACGAACCGGCGGATCGCGAGTTGGCGCGTTATAACTATCTTGACGATATATTGCGTACCACGGGTGAGACATTTCTGGGCATGACCATTGGCTGTGCCCGTTGCCACGACCATAAGATAGATCCCATCTCGCAGAAGGACTATTACTCAATGCTCTCGTTCTTTAGTGATATTTCACCGCACGGCAAGGGAAACCGCAACCATGTGCCGATCAGCGATCCGGATGAGAAGGCGGCTCACGAGAGGGCTGTTACGGACAAGCAAGAACGCGAGGCATCCTTGCAGGCCAGGCTCATGCCGCTAGAGGGGGAGTTCATCGCCGGCTTCGCCAAGCGGAGACCGGAACTCAAGTTAAGTGCCGGCCTGACTAAAGGCAAAAAGGATGACTGGGTCGTGCCGGATGCCAACCGTGGTAAGGGTATCACGTGGGAGTTCACTTACACCCAGCCGGCGGACAACTGGTTCGAGATTGCCTTCGATGACAGTAAGTGGCGTAAGGGTCGCAGCGGCTTTGGTTCTCCCGGTACTCCCGGTTCAAAGGTGCGGACACCTTGGCATTCGAGCGATATATGGCTTCGCCGAGATTTTCGTTTTGACACCATTCCAGGAAAATTGACGCTTAAAATTCACCACGATGAGGACGCGGAGGTTTACCTTAATGGTAAACAGATAAAGACCTTCAAGGGATATCTGAAACAGTACACTGAAATCGATGTCACCGACGAATGTCTCGATGTTCTGCAGACTGGACGTAACACGCTAGCAATTCACTGCAAACAAACGGAAGGTGACCAGTACATCGATGCCGGGTTGGTGGCGGATCAAAGCAAAACTCCGGTGCCAGTTCTGGTAGCCAAATACGGGAGGGAAATTCTCGGAGAGGCCAAACTCGAAGAATACAACAAATTGCGCACCGAATTGGCCAAGCTTCAATCGACTGAATTAACCCTCAAGACCGAATACGCGATGGCTGTGGCCGAGGATACCCGGCGAAAGATGTGGATCTTGCGCCGTGGTTTGCCTGTGTTGAAGGGGGAGGAGGTTGGCCCGGCGTTCCCGTCGCTCTTGGCCAGTTCAGCGGTCATTGTTCCGGACGATTATCCCGTGGGAAAGACGTCCGGCAAACGCCGTGTACTTGCGGAGTGGTTGGCTAGTGAAAGCAACCCGATGACAGCTCGCGTAATGGCCAACCGACTGTGGCAGCACCACTTCGGCCGTGGCATCGTCCGGAGTTCGAACAACTTCGGTTTCATTGGCGAAAAGCCGACTCACCCTGACTTGCTTAACTGGCTGGCAAATGAACTGGTCGCAGGCGGTTGGAAACTCAAGCGCGTACACAAGCTCATTATGATGAGTAACACTTATCGCATGTCCTCTAGCGGCAGCGAGATTGCTTTGGCCAAGGATCCAAACAACGATCTAATGTGGCGCCACGACATGCGGCGTTTATCAGCCGAGGAAATCCGTGACTCCATTTTGAATGTTACCGGCCAGCTAAACCTTAAGATGGGAGGCCCTAGTATTTACACGGAAGTGCCGAGGGACGTGTTGGCAACGGCTTCACGTCCGGGAGCAGCTTGGGGCAAGTCATCCGAAGAAGATCGAAACCGCCGCAGCGTTTATATTTTTGTGAAACGCTCCTTGCATGAGCCGTTCCTGAGTGCGTTCGACTGGGCCGACACCGACAACACCTGTGATGTGCGGTTCGTGACCACGGTTCCGACGCAGACGCTCACGTTGCTCAACAGTAAATTCCTAAATGACTCTGCGGAGAGTCTGGCTAATCGGTTGGTTAAGGCAGCACCGGGCGACGCCAGGGCACAGGTCACCGCGGCACTGCAATTGACCACCAACCGGAAGCCGACTGCAGTGGAGGTTGATGATGGGTTGGAATTAATCCAGAGTCTGAAAGCCAAGGCTGAGTTGGATGAAAATCTGGCGATGCAGCGATTTTGCCTGCTGGCATTGAATTTGAACGAGTTTTTGTATCTAGATTGACTGTCTTTAAAGGATAATGAACAACATGAATGACAAGCCGAGGAACACGTTTTGTGGGCGAACATCGCGTCGTGAGTTTTTGCACCAGGTGGGGGGCGGTTTCACGTCGCTGGCGCTCACTGGGATGATGGCGCGGGATGGTTTCATCCGAAACCAAGCGATGGCCGCCGATGGAATCACTCCGTGGGCCAATCCGCTCGCACAAAAGAATCCGCCACTACCAGCCAGGGCCAAAAATGTAATTTTCCTCTTTATGTACGGTGGTCCAAGTCACATGGACACCTTCGAATACAAGCCTGAATTGTATCCGCTCGATGGCAAAACCATAGATGTAAAGACCTTCGGTCGCGGGGGGAAGAAGAACAAGGGTCGCGTCGTGGGGCCGAAGTGGCAGTTCAACCAATACGGCCAATGCGGGAAGTACGTGAGTGACCTGTTTCCCAACCTAGCGGAGCACGTCGATAAGATTTCATTCCTTCACTCGATGACTGCCGACTCGCCGATCCACGGCTCAGCCATGCTGATGATGAATTCTGGCAGTGTACTAAGCGGGCGCCCATCCATGGGTTCTTGGGTAAACTACGGTCTGGGCTCGGTGAACGAGAACCTCCCGGGTTACGTGGTCATGCTGGATCGCACTGGTGGCCCGATCAGTGGCGCCAAAAACTGGACGAGCGGGTACATGCCGGCGGCGTATCAGGGCGTTGTCATGAATGCCAGCGGTTCGACTCCAATTCTCGACTTGAAGAATGCTCGTAACATGAGTCGTGAACAGCAGCGGATGCTCATCGACAAGCTTAACAAGTATAACAGCCGGCACTTGAGCGAGCGGGTTGACAATTCCGCATTGTCTGCCCGCATTTCAAGCTATGAATTGGCCTACAACATGCAGATGAGTGCGCCGGAAGCTGTGGACTTTGATAGTGAGCCGGAACATGTGAAAAAACTTTATGGCTTTGACAACGATCGTACTCAGGACTTCGGTCGAAAATGCCTCCTGGCCCGCCGCTTGGTGGAGCGGGGTGTGCGCTACATCCAAATCTATTCCGGCGGTAATCACAACGATGCAAACTGGGATGCGCACGGCGACTTGGAAAAAAACCACAATTACCACGCTGGGAACACTGACAAGCCCATCGCCGGCCTGCTGGAGGATCTCAAACAACGCGGTATGCTCGATGAAACGCTGATTATTTGGGGAGGTGAATTCGGGCGTCAACCCACCGCTGAGTATGCCAAGGGCACAGGGCGTGATCATAATAGTTACGGCTTCACCATGTGGATGGCTGGCGGCGGCATCAAGGGGGGAGTTAGTGTTGGCAAGACAGATGAGCTGGGCAGTGCCGCGGTCGAGAAACCATTCCACGTCAAGCATTTGCATGCCACCGTTCTCAAGCAGCTTGGCTTCGACCCGAACGAGTTGAGTTACTTTTATCGGGGGCTGGATCAGCGATTGGTTGGCGTGGAAGGCGCCGAGCCGATTCACGAAATCATCGCCTAGGGCAAGCGGCTGGCCAAGCGCATGTTGAGTGTTCGTGCTCCTGCTTTTTGCCTGGGGCAACGCGCCAGTGCGATTTTGTGTTGCGTCAACTTGCCGTGAAGAAGTTCCGATTTACCATATACCTGTTTCTGCTGGCGTCATCCACTTTGGTTCCCGTTGCGGACACGGTTGTCAACCGGCTTCAGAAAATGGATCGCGATGGTGATGGAAAACTGTCACGAGAGGAGGCTCCACAATCAATTCGCAAATTCAAGTTTGATCTCGCAGACCGAAACAAAGATGGCTTTCTCGACACCCGGGAATTGCAGAGGTTACTCGATAAACTCAACGAGAAAAAAAAGACACCAATTGTAAAGTCGTCCGAACCTGTTGTGCCGAAGGCTGGGCAGATGCGGGTAGTTCGGAATATTGTCTACCAGAAAAGGGACAAAGCTGCGAAGGGCCAAAACAAGCTGGACATTTATTTACCGCGCGACAAAACAGGTTTTCCGGTGCTTTTCTGGATTCATGGCGGTGGATTGCATAGCGGGGATAAGTCGAAAATCGCCGAGGTCGCTGCGCGGTTTGTTGCCGAGGGAATTGGCTTGGTATCAACGAATTATCGACTTTATCCTGAGGCAACCTACCCGACACAGATCGAGGATGTGGCGGATGCCTTTGCCTGGGTGCACCAGAACATCGTAAATCACGGTGGTGATCCCCGGAAATTATTCGTAGCCGGCGGCTCAGCGGGTGGACACTTGGCTGCATTGATCACGCTTAATGAGGCATTTCTCAAAAAACGTGGACTAAGCGGTCGTGCTATTCGAGGTGCCATTCCCATCAGCGGGCTAATGGACGTGAGCCGGGTTGGCGCAGCTCGGCGGGTGGGTATATGGGGTGATAAAGATTCAACGCATCGCATTGCTTCCCCACTGCATCACGCCCGCAAGGGCGCCCCGCCATTGTTACTCCTGCACGCCGAACACGACACCCCCGATCGTCGCCAGCAAAATCAGATGATGTTTGATGCGTTGAAAAATGCTGGCCATGTCGATGTGGCCATCCACGAACTCAAGGATCGCACACATAACAGCATACGACCCAATTTGGTTAATCAGGATGATTCAGGCGCACGATACATCCTGAAATTCATTCGGCGTCTTTGCGT
>JAKUOU010000140.1 GCA_022451065.1 Pedosphaera sp.
AAAGAGTTGCGTTCGACCAACAGCGAAAAGGCCAACCGTTTTGTCCGCCGCGAATATCGCGCAGGCTGGAAGCTTTGAGAGACAAGCTGGTGGGGCGCGCTGTCTTTGGCGGGTAGCTGAGGCTGCCATCTCTGCCTTGCGCTTGGCTAAGCGGAGGTAGGTGCTGCTCCGAAAGGACATTGACGGTGGTGAATCACGTGAGCAAAATTCCCGGATGGGGTATTCCTCGCAAGTCAGGCCAATGCGGGGGTTCACGTTGATCGAGTTGCTGGTGGTCATCGCGATCATCGCGATACTCGCAGGACTGCTTCTTCCAGCTTTGGCCAAGGCCAAGACCAAGGCTCACGGCATCGCTTGCATGAACAATTCCAAGCAACTGATGTTGGCATGGCGCATGTATGCCGAGGATAACGACGACGGCCTGGTTTCCTCCAAGGAAGGGATGCGAACGGGCCGGCCTTGGGCCGGGCCACGCTGGGTGTTTGGCTGGCTCGACCTGCCGGCGAGCGGGGCGGATGATGTATTGCCGGATATTGCCATCAAGACCAGCCCGCTCTGGGAGTACTGCGGCAACTCCACCCAGATTTGGCGCTGCCCGGCCGATACGACCACCGGTAAATGGAATGGCAAAACAATGCCGCGAGTGCGGAGCATGTCGATGCAATGCTGGATGGGCGGTCCCGGTTGGGGCGGCGCGGGCATGGGATCGCGTCAGCCGGACAGCGGTCCGTACCGGGTGTTTGTGAAGCAGCATCAAATTGTAGATCCCTCACCGTCCGAGGCGATGGTGTTACTGGATGAGCGGGAGGACAGCATCAACGATGGTTATTTCGCGGTGGACATGACCGGCTATCCGGACAAGCCAAAGGCGATGATGCTGGTGGACTACCCTGCCTCCTACCACAACGCCGCCGCCGGGATCGCTTTCGCCGATGGGCATTCAGAAATCCACAAGTGGCGCGACTCCCGGACGATCCCGCCGCTGACCAAAGGGAGGGAGTTAAAGCTCAACATCTTCACGCCGGAGAATCTCGACATGCTGTGGATGCAGGAGCACAGCAGTGACCTCGTGAACCGATGAAGCGGCGGACAATCATATTGGGTCTAGCGGCCTGCCTCGGCACCTGGCTTTGTGCGCGGGATTCGGTGTTGGCCCAGCGCAGTGGCGGACCGATCTTTTCCTTTGGCGTGATTGCCGACTGCCAATACTGCAATATCAAGGTGCCTAAGACGGCAGCGCGTCAGTACGCGTTATCACCGAAAAAACTGACAGCGTGTGTTGAACATTTGAACCGGCTCGACCTGCAGTTTGTTGTACATCTCGGCGACTTCATCGACCGCGATTTCAAGAGCTTTGCGGACGTGGCGCCGATCTATGAAAAACTCAAGGCCGACCATTATCATGTCCTTGGAAATCATGATTTTGAAGTGGCCGATGACCTCAAGGCCAAGGTGCCCGCGGCGCTCGGTCTCAAGTCCCGGTACTACCAGTTTCGTTATCTAGGTTATCGCTTTATTGCGCTAGATGGAAATGATGTCAGCCTGCACGCCTATCCGTCCAATGATCCAAGACACAAGGCCGCCGAGGCGGTTCATAAGAGACTGCCCAGCGGCACGCCGACGTGGAATGGAGCCGTTGGACGGGCGCAACTTGCTTGGTTGAAGAAGGCGCTAGGCGAGGCCAGGCGGACCGGGGAAAAGGTGATCTTATTCTGCCATTTTCCGGTGTACCCGGAAAACATTCATAACCTATGGAATGCTGGCGAGGTGCTGGCCGTGGTGGAGGAGAACCAAGGCGTGGTGGCTTACATGAACGGGCACAATCACGCCGGGAATTATGGCTTGTTGGCCAAGCGGCACTTTGTGACGTTCGCGGGGATGGTGAACACTGAGGAGACGGCCTACGCCATCGTGAACGTCTACGCAGACCGGCTGGAGATTAAGGGATTTGGTCGGCAGAAAAACATGACCCTTCCGTTAGCGAGGAAGGGCGATTAGCTGGCCGCCTTGTCCAGCGACTTCTCCTTAAACTGCCCGTGTTCGCGGAACTTGTTGTAACGTTCTTCTAGTCGCTGTTTCAGCGGCATTTGATTGAGATTCTTGAGGTGTTTGAGGAGATGTTTCTTCAGTGTGGCCGCAGTGGCTTCCGGGTCGTTGTGCGCTCCGCCGAGCGGCTCGGGGATGATTTCATCCACAAGGCCGAATTTTTTCAAATGCTCGGGGGTGATCTTGAGGGCATCGGCAGCGTCGGGTGCGGCGGCGCGATCCTTCCACAGGATGGAGGCGCAGCCTTCCGGGCTGATGACCGAGTAGTAGGCGTTCTCAAGAATGAGGACGCGGTCGGCCACACCGATGCCCAGCGCCCCACCGGAGCCGCCCTCGCCGATGACCACGGCGATGATGGGCACCTTGAGTGTCATCATTTCGCGCAGATTGACGGCAATGGCCTTGGCGATGTGGCGTTCCTCGGCGCCGATGCCCGGAAATGCTCCGGCCGTGTCGATGATAGTGATCACGGGTAACCCGAATTTGCTGGCAAGTTTCATTAATCGCAGCGCCTTGCGGTAGCCCTCGGGGTGGGCACATCCGAAGTTGCGAATGACGTTCTCCTTGGTGTCGCGTCCCTTTTGGGTGCCCATCACCATTAGCCGCTCACCGTTGAGTGAAGCAAAGCCACTGACCAGCGCCTTATCATCGGAGTAGAGTCGGTCGCCGTGCAACTCGCAGAAGTCGTCAAAGGCGTTTCGGATGTAGTCGAGAGTGTAGGGGCGACGTGGGTGACGGGCGAGTTGCACTCGCTGCCAGGAGGAGAGGTTCGAGTAGATGCTATTGCGGGTTTTCTCGATCTTGGTGCGGATCTGGTCTGCTTCGTCCTGGAAATCCACCTCGACACCCTCGGGAAGAGAGCTCTTTGTCAGCGCGTCGAGCTTTGCTTGAAGGTCAACTATGGGCTGCTCAAAATCGAGGTGGTTTTTCATGCCGGTTTTGCGGCTAGCCGCATGGCCAGATATTAGTGGGACGAGACAGAGGTGCAACCCGAATCGGGAAATGTTGACCCCAGCATTACCGGGTTTTAGATTACAGGTGTCTTGGCCACGCGGACTGCGTGGTTGTCGCGCAGGGCGATGTTTTGCCGCGCATCGTTTGACACGGGATGCGGGCAAACCAAGCCGGGAGTGCATGGCATGGGTGATGCTTTTTTGTAAAACCAGATGATAAAATTCAATTCATCAGAAAATAAAATCGGTCGCTTGACCAAGCGCTACGTCGTTTATCTGTCGTTTTATTCAACGCTGCTGCTTGCTCCTGCCATGTCGCTCGGGCAGATCACCATCACGGCCAAGGACATGTTCAGCAAGGAGGGGCAATATTACAAAATGTACTCCAACTTTGTCGGCCATTTTTCCGATGCGACCCGGGAGGAGGTGGACGTGTTTGAATACATTGGAGAGGCGGGTGAGGATCAGGCATGGGATTTTCGGGAAGGGCCGGAGGAGGAGATTATAAGGTTTGATTATGTCCAACCGGGTGAGATTGACACGGACGTTGAATTCGAGGGGGCGACGATCGTGGAGCGGGCGACGTTTGATTCTTCCGGTAAACAGAAAAGCATGTTCCTTGATGTGAGTGCTTCGAGGGGGCGGGATGTGTACGGTTTTTACGACGACAGCATCGACGAGGAGAATCCGGCAATTCCATTCAGTACCCGATTGAATGACTTTCCAGCAGTCATCAACTTCGGCGACTCTTGGAACGCCAATACCACGTTCGAATTTGTTACTCGCCAGTCGATGTTTGACTTGGGAACCATCGAGGCTCCGACCAAGCTGGTTTACCAATCTGAAATGGTGGTTGACGGCCATGGCATCATCATTCTGCCCGGACTTGGTTTTCATGACTGCCTGCGAATCAACGAATTGGTTCAGTACGATACTTTCATAACAATACCAGGGTTGATAGAGGACTGGCAAAAAGCCTCAACTGACTACGTTCGTAATTACTACTGGCTTAGTAAGGACATGGGAATCGTTGCGCAGATTAGCTCCGTGCAGGATACCGTGCCTCTTCCAGATGAGTTTTCAGCAGCAAGTGCCATGTGGCGACAGTTTGAAAACAACCACGGTGAGACCATCGTAGTGCCACAACCAGTAGAGGGTCTTGAAATTTCCCTGGATGTCAAAGGAGGCCGGGTTTTATTGAGCTGGGAAAAAGCAGAAAATACTGTTGAATACTTGATCCAATACTGCGAAAATCTGGGCGTGAGCGGTTGGAGGGACTTGAAAACAACGACCGGAAACTTTGCGTTAGACGATATTTCCTCCAAAACAAGCCGGTTTTACCGGATTGTGTCACTGGAATGACGGAATGAAAATGCAGGCAACTAAACGCCTGAGGCGGCGTCCCTCTGTGGATAGGAGGGGGGTGAAGGGTGCGTTTACACTCATAGAGTTGCTGGTCGTGATTGCGATCATTGCCATTCTAGCGGCGTTGATGCTTCCTTCCCTGATTCAGGCCAAGAGCGCGGCGCGTACCGTCGCCTGCAAGAATAACCTTCGCCAATACGGTATTGCGCTCAACTCATACGTCGGTGATCGTGGTCATTATCCCGTCTATAATTTCGATCCGGCCGACGCTGAAGGCAGGAGCCAGCAGTACTGGCACGAGCGCCTTCTTCCCTACATCGGAGCCGAGTGGGCTGGGAATGCCCCTTTCACCTGTACGGACTACAAGGGCGTGACGATACCGGGCAATGATAAAGGCGTTGCACTGGGTAGCTACGGGTACAATGCTTTTGGTGTCAAACTTGGCTACAGTAGCTTGGGCCTCGGCGGTAATTTCAGTCACACGCTGATCAGCGGAGATCTGAGCGATGTGCCAACAGAAGGCTCAAGAATCTCGGAAGGGGACGTTCGCTCGACCGCAAACATGATCGGCATTGGGGATGCTACACTGATTTGGCTGACCAAGCCGATGATCAAAATGTTATACGGCCAGGACGGCGAGGAAGGGGCCAGCGGGATGGCGCATCTGGACATCAACTACCGTAATTTTGTCCAGCGCAAAGCATACCCGTTGAGCGGCAAGGTTATTGATGCCAGCATTGCGCGACACGGTGGGTTGTACAACATCGCCTTCTGCGACGGCCATGTTGAGGGGGTCGATCGAGGACGACTTCATGAGCGCAGCTTCCGGTCGCTCCGTCGCTGGAACAACGACAACAAGCCGCACAACGACCTGCTGAGTGACTATAAGTCCTGGCGCTGAGTTTTAGTCCAGTCGTAGCCAAGACACCTTAAGGTATGCGGATTCACTTTTGGTGACCGGAAAATCTGGAGGCTGCATTGCTGAAAAAGAGAGAGCAATTTTTCTGCCGCAGGATCGAACGCCTCTCCTGACTTCTTCCCTGAATCTTGCGTTACCCAATCCTGCCGCATTGCAGCAGGCAAGTAGTACTCCGCCTTTTCGAACCAGGGGTGTCGCTGCCTTGGCAAGGTTGCCATAGTCCCGCTTGGCCATGAATACTCCGGACTGCTTCGAGCGCGAAAAAGTGGGTGGATCGAGGACGACCAAATCGTATTTGTCTCCGCGCTTGCCCAAGCGCTTTATCCACTCGAGTGCGTCTCCGTAGATGAAATCGTGATCCTTGGGGTTGACTTGGTTGAGTCGGAAATTATCCCGACCCCAGTCGAGGTATTTACGTGAAAGGTCGAGGTTGATAGTTGTGGCTCCCAAACGGGCGGCGCAGACTGAGAACGAGCAGGTGTACGAGAAAGCATTCAGCATCGTGATGGTGCCGGGAGCGGAATTAAACAGAGTGAAGCCGGGTTTAATGTTATTTGCCAGAATGCGCTGGCGGTTCTCTCTCATGTCTAGAAACAGCCCGGTCGAGTAACCCTGCTTCAGGCTCAAGTGGTACTTCAGGCCATTCTCCATCACTTCAAACTCATCCGGCGCCTCCAGGCCCATGATGAGTCGGGGCGAGGCGGAAGCTGGGGAGCTCTGCTGCACTAGCCGGTTCAGTTTCTTGTAGTAAACACCCTTGATCTTGAGCGCGTTTTTCCACTCTTTTGTGGCGTGGACCTGCGGCTCTGTGAGTGGCAGGGGTGACTGCATCAGTAAAAAGTCGCCCAGACGATCAACGTATAAATCCTTCCAGCCATCAGCCTTCCCGTGGATAAGTCTGTAGGCGTTGGTTTTTGGGTCCCGACCGGATCGCAACTTGCGAGGCGAACCGGCGGGTGGTGGTGGTTTTGTGTTCAATGGATTACCAGAAGTGCCACTGGGGCTTTTCGGTGTAGCCA
>JAKUOU010000141.1 GCA_022451065.1 Pedosphaera sp.
ACGCGTTACTACCTTTACGAGGGAAGCAACGGTCACATACATGAGTTGAGCCTTGACGACGGCCAGTGGACTCACCGAAGACTCACTCCAAACTGAAGGGAAATGAAATACTCACTAATCCCCTCACTGAACACTGTGAGAGATTCATTGAGAATAAGGGAGGAACAGTGGGATTTGCACAGTCGTAGCCACTTATTCATTGTAGTTTTGAGTGTGCAGTGGGTTCGATTCCATTCACCCGCTCCACCTCTCCACCCTTCATTATGAACGATTTACCGTTTCGATGGAGTTGTGAGGCTTCTGAATCTCACAACGGATTCAATGGGCTTCTTATGGACTACGAACTAATTCAAATGAGGGTTAAATCCTCGCTATAAATAATCTCAGAAATAATGTAACTCATTCAAATTCAGTGCCGTATAATTGAATGACTTTTATAATGAAAAAACTACCTATCCTATTCACCGTTGTTGCCCTTTTCTGTTCAAGCGCCTCTGCCCAAGAACGTCGAGAACGTGAGAAGCCAAGAAGCGATCGTGAAAAAGCGGCGAAGCAAAACGAACGAAAAGCATATGGTTACGGTGTGGGCGAAATCAAAATTGCCAATCCCGCCGACTGGATCAAGAACCTTGAAAAGCCGATCTTTTCCGGACCCCAACCCGGCGAGAAAGTTCCGTCGTTCGCAGCGACCAATCTGCGTGGCGAAAACGCCGGAGAGGAGTTGGACCCGGTTGCGTTGGCAAAAGACAAACTCCATCTTATGTTTTTTGTCAGCGAGTCCCGGACCTTTGGCCGTTTCCTTGGACAGCTAAGTCAACAACTTCAATCCATTGAAGATAACTCCAAACAACCTTGGGCAATGTCAGTGATTGTTTGTACGGATGACGCTAACGAGGCTGAAAAAAGTTTTGCGGTGTTGGATAAACGTTATCCCAAAAATCTTGTTGTGGGGTTATCCAAGGATGGTTCGGCTGGCCCACCAGCATACGGGCTGGATAGGAATCTCACCGCAACGGTCATAGTTGCTAAAAACGGCAGAGTCGCACATAACCTTCCCTATGCCGGCGGAGCGTTCTACACGCAACCCCATATTCTAGGCGCCATTGCCGCAGCAATGGGAGTCGACCACGATACCCTGCGCAAGCTTATTGGGGACACCCCTGGTGATGCGGGAACGGCTGCTAGCCGTAGGGCCGCTAGTAACCGTAGAGGCACCGGGGGAAACGGCGAAAGCTCAGAACCGACACCCAAAAGAGGATTTCGAAAATTGCTTGCTCCACTGGTGCAAAGTGGAACAATCACACGCGCGGAAGCAGGTGAATTGTTCAGGTCGTCAGGTGATGCAAAAGCCCTTCGCACTAAGACCGGAGAATTAATGAAGGCCGGAAAGCTCACTCGCAAAGAGGCCGGTGAACTTTATTCGAGCGCCTATCCGGAGAACGCACAGCGTCGTTAATCTTCTCAACTAAAAAGGACTTCAGGGCCTTTTGGTGATATTGACAATGCAGTGAATAAGAAAGCTCAAAAGGAAAAGCTCTACCGGATACCTGGCATTCTATGCTCTATTTTCATTCTCCTGAAGCTTACTTCCGTCGGCCTAGCTGAGGAAAGAAAAGCTGTGGAATTTGAAAACGATATCATCCCCATTTTTACAAAGATGGGTTGCAATGCCGGCAAGTGCCACGGATCGGCTATCGGACGGGGCGATTTCAAGCTATCACTTTACGGCGGAGATCCTAAATCCGACTTCGAAGAGATTGTTCGGAGGATGAATGGGAGACGCGTCAATCTGTCCAANCCGGACGAAAGCCTCGTCGTGCTCAAGCCGACCGCCAATCTCAAACACGGTGGTCGGATGCTTTTCGATGATGGTAGTGAGAGCGAGCGACTTCTAATCAACTGGATCAAGCAAGGTGCGAAGAACATAAAGCACCGGCAACTGAAACATGTCAAGGTTACGCCTCAAAGGTTCGTTGCGCCGAAGATCGGTGCCATGGCTCAATTGAAAGCCATAGCTCATTACGCCGATGGCCAAACCCGAGACGTTACTGCCTGGACAAGCTTTGTCGCTGAGGATCCGTCGGCCGTGGACATCGATGAGGATGCGGCGACCGCCGAGGTTCGCAGAGGTGGTCGACACATTGTCGTGGCGCGATATCTTTCAGAAGTAATTCCGATTGTGCTGGTTTCTCCGTTGAACAACCAAGCGGTAGACCTGTCTTCGGACACTCGCAACAACTTTGTTGATGAATACGTGCTCCGTTTGCTCGCCGAGCTTCGCTTGCCGACCTCACCACTAGCCGATGACGGTACGTTTTTGCGACGCGTCACGCTCGACCTGACGGGGCGATTGCCTGAATACAATCACGAATCTCGAGTGTCCGGACTCGACCGAGAAGCCATCGTCGACAAACTGCTTTCCTCCGAGGAATTCGTCGACTTTTACACCCTGAAACTGGCCAAGCTCCTGCGAATTCAATCCAAGAATGACAAGAACAGGGTCGCCACAACGACTGAGGCGGCCCGTGGTTTTCATAATTGGATTGCCGAGCAACTGAGAAACGGTGTCGGTTACGACCAAATAGCCAAAGAGATCATCACGGCGACGGGTGACACAACAAAGGTTGCTCCAGCCACGTTTTACATCGCGATGGAGGATCCTCAGTTACAAACCGAGTTTGCCACTGAGGTATTTATGGGGAGCCGGATGAAATGTGCTAATTGCCACAACCACCCGTTGGACAAGTGGACTCAGGATGACTTTCACGGGCTTACCGCAATCTTTGCGAAGCTTACCCGGCAGCAAGTGATCAAACTGAATCCGCTCGGTAGGGCCATTCATCCAAATACCGGCGAAGCAGCACAGATGAAGATTCCGGGCAAAGCGTTTTTGCCGGCAGCAACCAAAGATGGACGCGAAGCCTTCGCGAAGTGGCTGGCGGCCCGTGATAACCCCTACTTTGCCAAGGCAATTGTGAACCGTCTCTGGAAATCGCTGATGGGCCGAGGCCTAGTCGAACCCGTGGACGATTTTCGGTCGACCAACCCAGCTACCCATCCCGCTCTCCTAAACAAGCTGGCGGAGGACTTCATAGAGCATGGCTACGACCTTCGGCATACACTCAAGCGCATTGCCATGAGCGCTACCTATGCCCGCAGCTCCGTTCCGGTGAAAGGCAACGAAACGGATGACCGTTTCTATTCCCACATGATTCAAAAGCCGATGGAGCCAGCGGTNCTTGCCGATGCCATTTCGGACGTTCTGGGTGTGACCAGCCAGTACGGAAGCGAGCAATATGGCACTCGCGCCGTTGAACTTCCGGATGGCAGCATTCGTTCAGACGCCCTAGACATCCTGGGACGCTGCGATCGAAGCAAATCCTGCGAAGGCACCCCTTCCCCTACCGGACCACTTGCGCAAAAGCTTCACCTCTTCAATGGTGCATTGCTAAACGATAGGATTGGAGCTGTTGGTAGTCGACTCGATCAGTTTCTCAAGGCCGAAATGCGCCCAATGGAGATCGTCAGAGACTATTATCAGACAGCCCTGAACCGACCGCCGAATGAGCAAGAAATCAGATTCCTGCGAAAGCTACTGAACCAAGCCAAGTCACCCAAAGAACAGCGGAACCTGCTGGAAGACTTTGTCTGGAGCGTTGTGACCTGCAAGGAGTTTGTCACGAATCATTAGGCCTTTGAACACAGCCTTTTAGTTGCTCAGTAAAACAAGTAAAAGAACCAGAAATTAAAATGACGACACTTCGATGCGACGGAATTGTGCGTCGCAACTTTATTCGAGTTGGCGGGCTAACGGCTCTCGGACTAGGGATGGGCAATTTTTTTCAGTTGCAACGGGCGATAGCAGCCAAACCATCAGGCGAGAAAGCGCCCAAAGCAAAGTCATGCATTCTGATCTGGCTGGACGGCGGTGCTAGCCACCTGGATACGTTTGATCCAAAGCCCGAGGCTCCTTCTGAGATTCGTGGTCCGTTTGATTCTGTCGCTACCAAGTTGACTGGGGTCCGAATCAGCGAACATCTTCCGCGCACGGCGAAGCTAATGGATAAGCTTGCCCTAATCCGCAGTGTCACATCTCCATTCGGCGTGCATAATTTTGCCGTCCAATATCTGATGACAGGATACAAACCAACGCCTGCGCTGGAATATCCGACGATGGGATCTGTGATCGCGCACATGCAAACGGAAACGAGCATGCTGCCAAGTAACATAACGATTCCCGATTTGATTTCGCGAGACGGTGCCGCGATCGGAAACGGTTTCCTTCCCAACAGCACTAAGCACTTCTCCTTGGGAAGCGATCCTGGCAAATCAAACTACAAGGTTCGCGATCTCGATTTTTATCGCGGTCTTGATCTGGCCCGACTTAACCGCCGGCGCACCATAGTGAATGCACTGAACGAGTATGGGGACCTGAAGTCGAAGACCGAAGGCCCGAGTGATCCAGACCTAGAACGTGCTTACAATCTGATTGCTTCAGCAGAAGACAAGGCGGCGTTCGATATCAGCAAGGAGCCAACAAAAGTACGGGAGCGCTACACTTTCGACCCGCGCGCCAATCTGCCCGCAAGTCGAACAGGACCGAGTTCAGGCGGCAACAACATCGGCCAGCAATGCCTCCTTGCCCGCAGATTGGTCGAGCGCGGCGTCCCCTTTGTCACCGTGAATAACACCGGCTGGGACAACCACCTGAATCTCGCCACCTACGCAAACCGTGTTCCAGGTCATCCGGGCTCGGCATCGCATTCTTTGATCCCAGGATTGGACAAGGCACTCAGCGCTTTGATCGGAGATCTGTCGGATCGGGGCATGCTCGACGAGACGCTCGTAGCGGTCATGACTGATTTCGGTCGCACTCCAAAAATCAATAGCACTGGCGGTCGAGATCATTGGCCCAACTGTTTCAGCATTGTTATGGCCGGCGGCGGCGTTCAGGGCGGCCAAGTTATCGGTGAGAGCGATGCCTTGGGTGAGTTCGTTAAGGACCGCCCTATTACGCCAGGTGATCTTGCGGCGACAATTTACACCCTACTTGGTATCGATCCCGGACATGAACTGCACACACCAGATGGTCGTCCTATTCCGGTTGCCCCACAGGATTCAAATGTGATTTCGGAACTTTTTGGGTAAATTCCATCTCTGAAAACTTCTGTGAAATCTCGCGATATTCTCCCTTTCACACTCACTGGCGTATTGATCACATCTTTGAGTGTGGTCGCCAATGAACCGCCAATTACAGCATTGGCGTTCACGCCCGTGGCAAAACAGGTGGTTGCCGTCAGCCAGTCAGGGATACACGTTTATTCTTGGCCGGAATTAGATCACAAGCGAGCCATCCGCACATCCGCGTTGAATCTTCATTGCCTTGCTTTCTCTCCGAACGAAAAATATCTCGCAGTCGGTGGGGGAGCTCCATCGGAGGAAGGTGTTGTGGAAGTTTTTTCATGGCCAGAAGGAGAACCGGTTACAAGATTTGATGGTCACAAAGATTCCGTCCGCTCGGTGGTTTGGCAAGATGATGTCAAATTGCTCTCGGGAAGTATCGATCGTGACATCAAGTTGTGGCACCTCAAGAAAGAAACGAACGCCGTCTCAACTCTCAAAGGTCATTCTCGAAGTGTCGACTCGATCTGCCTGATTGGAAACGGCCGTACACTCGTATCCTCCGGAGCGGATCGGTCCCTGCGTGTATGGGACGTGGAGGCGGGGGCACTCATTCACAGCCTGAATCAGCACACAAAACCTGTAAATGCATTGAGCCTGAGACCGATCAGGGATGGGTTGCCCATGGTTGCCTCAGCCGCCCGCGACAAAACAATTCGATTCTGGCAACCGACGATCGGCCGGATGGTTCGCTATATTCGTCTAGACTCTGAACCGCTGAACA
>JAKUOU010000142.1 GCA_022451065.1 Pedosphaera sp.
CTACTCGAAGTTGGAAGACGCTCCACTGAAGTTCGATCCACCACTAATGCGGAACAATTTCTCGACGTGCAATACAACGACCTAGTGACAGACCCCATCGGCACCGTGCATCGGATTTATGAGCACCACGGTTATTCATATTCTGATTCGTTCGAAAACGGAATGAAGCTATGGCTAGCCGACAACCGGCAGCACAAACACGGCCCACACCGCTACTCACTCGAGGAGTTCGGGCTGGACGCCGAAGTTGTACGACGCGACTTTACAGGTATAGGAAAATGAACGACGACCAACTAGCAAAGGCATGGGCGATGCTCACCACGCAACTCACCAATGCGGCGGGACAGGTGGACGCATTGAGCGAGGGACGTGACCCCTCGGAACGCGCCGAGGGCTACCGTTTCCTCATGCGCATCCTAGTCGCCATGACGGAATTTCAGGTGGAACAGGAAGCAGACGCGCCGAGCCTCGTGCAGATCATGTCGCCGATCCGGAAATTTTTTGTGGACAATCCGGATACATTGTACCACCGGGCCACCCTGAACCCAGCCCTGCGCTATCGAATCCACGGCCAGCGCGGGGAAGAGTTGTACCTGGCCTTCTGCCTGTATGGCTTGCGCGGCCGGACCAACTGCATCCTCGCCAATCTTTGCGATGGCGAGATGGAGTTTGACGACAACGGACGGTTCGAATTGGTACTCTCCACCGAGCGGCCCGACGGCGTACGAAACTGGATGCAACTGGACAACATCGCCCGTACGCTGGTGACGCGCCAGTACTTCACCGATATCCGCCAAAAACCAGCAGAACTGAACATCGAGTTACTCGATGAGATTGCGCCGCCACCTGCACCGACGGTGGAGCGAGTCACCCACCGTTTGCGAGCTCTGAGCCAGAGCGTGTCGCGCACATTCAAGTCCACACAACTGGCCTCGGAGGCGTGGATGAAACAGCCCAACACGGTGGGCATCAACAGCACAGTGGAGGGGCTCAACAGCCTGTTCCCCACGCCTGACAACGAGTACGTCGGCGGTTGGTATAAACTGGAGGAGGACGAGGCACTCGTCATGGAGGGGAGCGCACCCGAGTGCCGCTACTGGTCGGTGCAGTTGTGCAGCCGCTGGCTTGAGTCGCGTGATTTTGCAAACCGGCAAATCATCCTGAACCATTCGCAGGTAAAACTGGAGACGGATGGCTCATTCCGCATCATCGTGGCGCATCGCGATCTGGACGAGCCAAACCAACTCGACACCGCCGGTCACCGCGAAGGGGGCGTTATTTTCCGCTGGTTGCTACCAACCAGCAAATGGAGCCAACCGAAGTTTCACGTCGAGAAGTTTTAGGCGGCCAAACACGTGTGAGATTCCCTGCCCTCAGTCGACCAAGTTTTGACACGACTGTTCGTTCGCGATTAAACCTGCCCACCGCATACTGGTAAAAATGCGCTTTGCCGTTTGATTGACCAAGCGCACCGGCTTAATCCGAGAATAGGTACTCAAGATCGTTTGTGGTCAGCCCCTTGGCGAAACCATCATCGCCAAGCACGTCGGAAACCGTCTTGGCCTTTTGCTGCTGAAGATCCCAGATTTTCTCCTCGACGGTTCCAGGTGAAATCATCTTGTAAGCGTTTACAGTGGCAGTCTGGCCAATGCGATGGGTTCGGTCAATTGCCTGCGCCTCGACGGCAGGGTTCCACCACGGGTCATAAATAACCACATAACTGGCGCTAGTCAGATTTAGACCGGTACCGGCCGCCCGAAGGCTTAGCAGGAAAACCGCCGGTGACTCGTCCTCCTGAAATGCCGTGACCACGTCCTGACGGTTCTTGGTTTCGCCAGTCAACAGGTATGTCGGCATTTCCCGGTCCTCACACTGTTTCTCGAGGATTTGGAGCATCCGGACGAACTGGCTGAAGACGAGCACCTTGTGCCCCTCCTCAAGCAGCGGTTCGACCAACTCATAAAGCGTGTCCATCTTGCCGGATTCTACGTCGCTCCCGACGAGGCCTGGATGACAGCAGATCTGCCGCAGACGGGTCAGAGCGGCCAGCACGTGCATCTTGCTCTTGGCGACTCCCTTCTGCTTGACCGCCTTCATGACCTGCTCCCGGCTCCGCTTCAACTCAGCGAGGTAAAGTTTACGCTGCTCCTCGGGTAGCTCGCAGTCGAGTCGTTGCTCGACACGATCCGGCAAATCCTTAGCGACCTGTTTCTTGACGCGGCGCAGGAGCAGTGGTCGCAGCTTGGCGGAGAGTTTGCGACGCGCAATCCGAGCGGCGCTCTCGTCTTTCTCCGCCCCTCGCAGATCGTACACCTGGCCGAAATGATCCTGGTTACCGAGGTAGTTGGGCTGCACGAAATCAACGATGCTCCAGAGGTCTAGCATTCGGTTCTCGATCGGGGTACCGGTCAGGGCCAGCTTGTGGTCGGCCTTGAGTTCCTTAACCGACTTAGTCACCTGCGCGCCAGGGTTCTTGATGAACTGCGCCTCATCAAGCACCACGGCACGAAAGGCGAACTTGGCCAAGTCGTCGAGATCACGCCGTAGGATGGAGTAGTTCGTAACCACGATGTCGTGGTCTGGAATTTGTTTACGAAGATTGTGCCGTGCCTGGCCGCTCTCCAGGACCAGCACCTTCATACTGGGTGTAAACCGTTCGGATTCACGACGCCAATTGTGCAGAACCGAGGCCGGGCAAACGACCAGAGTCGGCTTGGTCTTGGCATTCTTTCTGCGGCTCGTCTTTAGCCACTTCAGCCAAACGAGCGTCTGGAGCGTCTTTCCAAGGCCCATGTCATCGGCGAGTATCCCGCCCAGCTTGAGCTTGGCCAAGTGGCAGAGAAAACTGAAGCCATCGAGTTGATACGGCCGCATCTCCGCGCAGATCCCGTCCGGCAAATCCGTAGACTCAACCCCCTCAAACTCATCAAGCCGGCCTCGCAACTGTTCCAGCTCCTCCGATGGGACGAACTTGGCAAAGCCGTCATCATCGAGATGGGCGGCCTGCTCGATCCCGATCTTTTGCTCGACCGCAGACAAACCGTCCAAGCCAAGGTCCGCCATGGCTTCCTGTGCGTCCTGAACCGCCTTTTGATCAAGCTGCACCCAGCCGGCGTCGGGAAGGTTAACAAAGTTGCCGCTGGCTCCGGCAAGCTGCTGCAGGTCACGGTCAGTCAGTTTCATCCCCTCCTCCTCCCACTCTGCGGAGACAGAGAGCCAATCGATACCGCTGCCACGAACAATCAACTTGGGCTTGAGTCGTTTGGGCTGCAGGAAGAGTCTCTTGAACCCCTCATCGCCTAGGTACTCAGCCTCCGGCTTGTCCGGCCAGGCAGCGTGCAGGCTTTCAAGGAAAAGCGGGTTGGCGTCCCCCACCCAAAGGCCCGGTTCCGGGGTAAACCAGTCCAGCCGTTGAAGCCACCCGACGGCTAACTCCAGTCGGTCATCATCAAGCACCTCAGGCTTGTTCGCCTTCTGCTTGCCGGATTTTTGCCGAACCCACTCGTGACCGTTCCACTGCCAGAGACTGTTGTCTGATTCACTCTTGGCCAGAAGCTTCAAACGAACAGTATCGTTGGCCATTTCAAACACAAACCTCGGTGTCGCCTTGTGGGTTTTGCAGAGCTGCTCCCAGTTTACCCCATTTGTTGTGTTTATTTTGCGCAGTTTAGTGAGCAGGCGGTGTGTCAGTTTGGAAACTGGGGCCTTTTGCATCTTTGCCCAGTTGCCCAACACCTCCTGTGAGGGTGAGTTGCGCAGCAGGAACACCTCGTTCCCAATCAGCGCCAGCGCCGGTTCGCCGGCAAAAAAACGTACCCCGGACATACTGCATGTTTTCCTGCCTGGCAGGATCACCTCGTGAGTGAAATACAGGTTGGAGTTTGCCTTTTCCAGGTGCGGCTCCATCTCGATAATGCGACCCAGGAACTCGATCGGATTCTTTTCCCCCTCGATATCAATTCTGCCCGATTTCCCCCACTGAACCAGCCACTTCAGCAACTCGGCGCCATCCAGCGGGATCAACTCCGCCTCCGTGTCATAGTCGTGCCTGACGCCGGAAGACCAGCGTATGAACGACCAGTCACCAGCCGGGAATAATTCCTGCTCGTGCGCAGCACGCATCGTTAAATCAGCCATATCGTCCAGCGTCTTGACGCGGTCGCCGGTGCGCGGGCGAATGACATGAATTTCAATACCGAGCTTATGCAGTCCCGGCAGCTCCTTGTCTTCAACAAGTCGTCCGACTACCCGCAGCGCGGCACGGGGGGCATCTAGGTGCGACGGCGACGGAGGGAACATCCATTCTTCGAGGCCCTTGAATAGTTGATAATCCTTCTCAGCCTGCTCGACCTGCGCAAAGCGCGTAAAATTGGCGTGCGGCATCAACTCATTGGGAACGGAGTGGCCTGACTTCATGAACACAAGAGCCAACTCTTCGAGCCGCGCATCTCCTTGAATTTTGGCCATGCTGCCCCACCAATCATCCTGACTAAAATCCTTGCGAGCCAGGTTGAGCTTGTTGAAATAATCTTCCAGCAAAAGCCAGGAACGCTGCGAATCATCGCAACTCGCAAAGATCGCCAGCAGCTTAGCGCGCTCGGTTACGTCCTCCTTGGATTCAGATAACTGGTGACGCAGGTCGGCAAAGTCGCCGTAGGTACTGTTGATAACCTTGTGGTGCGCGTCATATTTGGACGCCTTCGCAGAACTGACAACCGGTTTTTTTTTCTTCGATGTTCGGGGCATTGCTAGAACTCAATAAAACAGACTAGTCATAACGACATAAGCCATCCTGTCTCGTCAAACTCAAAATTTATTTTTTTGCTCCCCTCAAACCAGAAACTGACTTGACAATCACGCCGAGCCCTCACTGTTTTGACTTTTCTAAGCTTATCCCCCTATCTTACCGCCCGATGAATTTGATCCGATATACGGATTCCGGCTTCCCTGGCAAACTGAACAAGCTCATCGCTGCCTCCAGCCTATTTGACCCGCTCATTGAGCAGCGCACTAGACAAATAGTCCGCAAAGTCGAACAGCACGGTGACAAGGCTCTGCTTAGTCTCACGGAGAAATACGATGGAGCCAGGTTGACACCTTGCCAACTGAGTGTCGACCCGGCCGAGCGGACACAGGCTTGGCGCTCTACCGACACCCGGACCCGCAAGGCAATCCGCCTAGCTAAGGCCAACGTCGCCTTTTTCGCGAAGCGGTCGTTACGCAAAAACTGGCAGGCATGCAACTTGCAGGGTGGCATGGTCGGGGAGAAGTTCGATCCGTTTCAGCGGGTCGGCGTATACATACCGGGCGGCACCGCGCCACTGGCATCGACCGCGCTGATGACCGTCACCTTGGCCATGGTCGCCGGCTGCCGCGAAATCGTCACCTGCACACCGGGCGGCAAGGACGGGCGACTGAACCCCGCGCTACTCGCCGCACTTGGCCAAGCGGGTGCCACCGAGGTATACCGAGTGGGCGGAGCACAAGCCATCGCCGCGATGGCGTATGGCACGAAAACCATACGGCCGGTCCAGAAAATATTCGGCCCTGGCAACGCCTATGTCGTCGCGGCTAAGCGGCTGCTGTTCGGCCGCGTCGCGATCGATCTACTACCCGGACCGAGCGAGATGTTTATCCTCGCCGACGCATCGGCAAATCCCAGGTTCGCAGCCGCCGACCTACTCGCCCAGGCGGAACACGGCTCCGGGCACGAACGTGTCTGGCTCGCCAGCAATTCCAAAAAGCTCATTAACAATGTACAGCGGGAAATTGAGCGCCAACTCCCCTCGTTGTCCCGCCGAAAACTCATCGAAAAAGCACTGAGAAAAAACGGTTGGCTGATGCATATCAAATCCATCAAAGACGGTATCGCGCTGGCCAACCGTATCGCGCCAGAGCACTGCGAATTAATGCTCCGCAACCCAGGGCCGGCCGTGAAGGAAATTCTAACCGCCGGGGCAATCTTCATCGGGCCGTGGTCACCAACCGTACTTGGCGATTACATGGCC
>JAKUOU010000143.1 GCA_022451065.1 Pedosphaera sp.
CAAACCAAGCAACGCGACCACGCATACAGCTAGTGCCCAAGCGATGGGCTTGACAATGTTCTTGGGTTGGCTTGGGGTTGTGGGCATTGGCCTTGGAGGTTCATGCCGTTTAACCGTTGAGGGTTGCGGTGATGCGACATCGCTCTCTCCTGAAACACCACGCTTGATCAGACCACTGGTTAGGTCGGCCAGCACCTGCTGTTCGTCCTGCCCATAAAGTTCGAGATGCTGGATGCCGGCCAACTGGTACTGCAACTTGGCCGGAATTTCCGCAGGCTCGAGGTATACCGGCAGTAGCGCCTTCTTTTGCTCAGAGGCGAGCATTGCCTCCTTGACCAC
Source organism: Pedosphaera sp. (assembly GCA_022451065.1). Taxonomy (GTDB): domain Bacteria; phylum Verrucomicrobiota; class Verrucomicrobiia; order Limisphaerales; family UBA1096; genus UBA1096. The sequence continues at coordinate 340 of JAKUOU010000143.1, forward strand.
GTTGTGCGAGTCCGTCGAGTTGCCGGAAAGCATCACAACCATCACCTGGCACCCGGCTATCGCCTGCACGATCTGTTCCGACCACAGATCTGCTGCATGAATGTTGCCCTCATCTACCCAGACCGAAATCCCCGAGGAACGTAAGTATTCCACCACCGGAATCACACGATCCCGGTCCTGGCTCGAATAACTGACAAATACTTCCGCGCCCATGATTGTGGTTTCGCGGAAAAGATAGAACAGCCGAACAAAATGTCAGCCTGTTTTTTAGGAAAAATCGATCAATTCAAACAAGACTAACAAAAAATCAGTGCTTAATATACATCGAAAGGAAATCCGCGCCGCTTGTCAACGAGTTGACTGGCCTCTCTGGGATACCACCGCTTCCGGCAAAAACATCGAGGTCCACTCAACGGCGGCCAAGCGGTCGTGCCGATTACCACCCTCGAGTTGGAACCGTCCGTCTGGCTCACGCATCAGCCTCGCCTGGCCAAACAGCGCCACCACCCGGCGGGTGTGCAGCATGATCACGGGGCGTTTTCGGCAGACTGACTTCATGCAGCGACCCTCCCTTCCGGCTTGGGCCCTCTTTCCATGGTCCACAACCGTATCCGGCCAAACCACCAATCAGCCACGTGCTGGGGAGCCTTGCGGTGGTTCGTCGATCGGCAGCCTCCGATTTGGCCGCCCAAGGCATTGCCAAGCGGCAGTTCCATCTGCCCCCGGGCTATCATGTTTTGTCTCTCTCTCGTTTTCATGTTCGTCAAGGTTTGCGCCACCAATGGCAGCACCGGGAGAGAGCGTAAAGTGATAGATGGGACATAGATGGTCCCACATTAAGTTTTTTTCTGGCGGCGTTGCGCTTGGTCTAGATGAGGTCTTGCTGGCCGCCCTTGGAAAGTGGCTTGAGGCCAAGCTTGCTGAAACTTGCTTCGGTGGCGATCCGTCCCTGCGGCGTGCGGTTGAGATAGCCCTCAAGGATGAGGTACGGCTCGTAGACCTCCTCGAGTGTGTCCGGCTCCTCACCGACTGCCACCGCAAGAGACGAGAGGCCAACCGGTCCCCCGCTGAACTTGACGATGATCGCCTCGAGGATGCGCTTGTCCATTTCGTCGAGGCCGTCCTCGTCGATCTCGAGCATCGCCAGTGCCTTGTCGGCGGTGTCGCCGTTGATCCGGCCGTCGCCTTTCACCTGCGCATAGTCGCGCACACGACGCAGCAGGTTGTTCGCAATGCGCGGCGTGCCCCGGCTGCGGCGCGCCACCTCGGCCGACCCGCTGGTGTCGATCTCCACGTTGAGCAACCGGGCCGATCGCCGGACGATCGTTTGCAGATCGTCGGCCTGGTAATAGTCGAGTCGTTCCCGCACAGGGAAGCGCGTCAGCAGCGGCGCCGTCAACAGGCCGCTCCGGGTCGTCGCGCCGATGAGCGTGAACTTCGGCAGGTTCAGCCGCACGCTGCGGGCGCTCGGCCCCTGGTCGATGATGATGTCGAGCGTGAAATCCTCCATCGCCGGGTAAAGGTACTCCTCAATATTTTTCTGCAGCCGATGAATCTCGTCGATGAACAACACATCGCCCTGGTTGAGATTCGTCAGCAGGCCAGCAAGATCAGCAGCCTTCTCGATGATTGGGCCGCTGGTAACCTTCATGTCGCCGCCCATCTCGCGTGCGAGAATGCCGGCGAGAGTGGTCTTGCCTAGTCCCGGCGGGCCGCTGAGCAAAATATGGTCGAGTGCCTCGCTGCGCTGCTTGGCTGCCTCGACCGCGATGCCGAGCCGCTCCTTGACCTTGAGTTGACCGGTGAAATCGGAGAACACACCCGGCCGCAGCGTTCCCTCGAGGCCTGCGTCCGGCTCCGTCAAGATATCGGTGATCCTCCGGTCGGCCATGCCGTGGAGAGACTGCGGTCAACCGGCCCGAAACCACAAGGCAATTTGGGAATTGGCAAAAAAAGGACTAAAAAACTTGCCAGCAACCAGTGTTTTCGGCTCAATGCACGGCGCATGAATAATATTTTCGTGAACAGCATCCTCGCTATCACCGGAATGGCGGTCGTGATCAGCCTCGGCATCCTAAACATGGTGGCCACGCCGCCGCAAGGCTTCGGGCTTGGCCTGCTGGGATTTGTTTTCAGCATCGTTTTGCTCGGGGCACTCACCGTCCTGTATGCCAAAAAACCGGTGGTTGGCTGGATCGTTTTGGTTGCTGGAGTGTGGGTGCTGTACCGCGTTGGAGGACCTCACCTGTTCAACTTCAGCCTGCTCGGCTTCTGCTGGGCATTCACCAAGTTCGGCTGCCTGTCGGCGGAAGAACACTGAAGTTAGCCACTCCACTTTGCGAAGGCCGTGTATCCCGCGGCCTTTTCTATTGGCCCAGCCAAGCGCGAAACACTGACTCTTTGGCAAGTCGCTTCGCCAAGCGCTCGTAACCTTCTGTGAGCGGATGGCTCGCATCGGCGAACTCCTCGCTTGGTAAAAGTTCCGGCACCACAAAACGGATTTCCTCCCCCTCCAGCCAAACGACGGCCGTTGAGCGAAAACTGCGATGTTTCTCCCGCGTCGAGTCATTCATCATGTGCTCGTTCAGCGGACCGACCACGACGAGTAGTTCATTTCCCCTACCCTTCAGCCGCTTGGCCAAGCGGCAGAACGCCCGCCACTGTCGCGAACTCTCCAGCGTCACCCATTCCATGTTGACTTTGCCCGACTGGTTCGCCAACCACGGCTCGTGCCGCTCGCTGGCCAAGCCGCGATCCGGACTCACCGCCTCGGTAGACAAGTTCACACCCTCCACGCCAGGCAATAGTCGGTACGTGTTCGGATAGGACGGTGGATGGTTACCGTTATCGGCCAAGGTCCACTCGGGAAGAGATTCCTGTCCGAAGTACGCCTGCTGTAAATGCCGCACCCAACTAAAAGGCTCGAGGCGCCGCTCGAGTGCCCGGCCCAACCGCAAGTCGATGTCCGCGCGGTAACACGAGATGGTTGGCATGAATTGCGGTATTAGTCCCGGATGATTCAACGTTTGCTCCTTGTCGAGTTGCATGTCCACCTCCGGGTCGCTCATCCACAGCAGGTTGCAATGCAACAGAACGCGGCGATTGTGCAACACGCCTCCGTGGTGCTCGATCAACCCCCACAGCGCGAGTGGGTACAACCCATTGATGCCAGCGTTGGCGAACGGTGTCCCGGTCGCGTCGCCTAGAAACCGCGACAGCGTGCCATCGTGCGCCGTGTACTCGCCCCACACCACGGAGTCTCCGACCACCGGTATGGCATCCGGCGGGAGTTGACCTAGCCAGCGTTCGTACAGCCAGTAATCATTGCTCAACTCGTACGGGACGCGGTAGTGCGGTACCGGCTTGAACGACTCGAACCCAGTCCAGGCCACCGGCAACAGCCAGGCAAAGCCAAGCGACAATCCAAGCGTGCAAAGCCACTGCCGCGCCGACAACCGGACGGCGGTAGGGTCACTGGCGGGTGGTTGACTGGTTTCGTGTGTCATTAGAACTGGAAATAAATAAACGGCTCGGTGCCGCCCGGCGCAAACAGCAGCATCCAAAGAATCATCGCCAGCGCCAGCACGACCTTCACTGACGGTTTCTCAAGCCAACTACGCAGCGCCGACTCATAAACGAACTGGTACACCCAAACCGAAACCACGAGGAGTAAGAGCAACAGCGGCATCTGTGGGTCAGCCCACCCGGTGACAAAAATTCGCTGGAGAATCGCTGTCGCTTGACTAAGTGACTCCGCCCGGAAAAACACCCACGCTAAACAAACGAATACAAACACCACTAAGCGCTTAGCCAAAGACGGAAAACGATCACGCCACCAAGCTGCCTGTTCAAGTCTGCGATTTGCGATCAGCCCCAAGCCATGCAGCGCACCCCAAATGAGAAACGTCCACGCCGCCCCGTGCCATAGCCCGGAGATGACAAACGTAATCAGCAGATTGCGCTGGAGATTGAGACCATCCACACGATTGCCGCCGAGAGGGATGTAAACGTAGTCGCGAAACCAGGTTGACAAACTGATGTGCCAGCGTGACCAAAAATCTGCCAGGCTAACCGCAAGGTACGGGTTGCGAAAGTTGAGCATCAAGCGGAAACCCATACAACGGGCGACACCGCGCGCCATGTCGGTGTACCCGCTGAAATCAAAATATATCTGCCAGCCAAAGGCAAACGTCGCCAACGCCAGCGCCACCCCGCCCTGCAACCCGACGTCTCCGTAAATGCGATCGACGTACAGGCCGAGGTAGTTGGCCAGTGCCAATTTTTTGAACAGTCCAACGAGAAACAGCGACGCGCCGTCGGTGATATCGACAAGTTTGACACGCGGAATTTTTGAAAACTGCGGGAGCAGATTTTTCGCGCGCTCGATCGGCCCGGCAACGAGTTGCGGGAAAAAGGTCACGAACGCCGCAAAACGAACAAAGCTTCGTTCGCGCGAAATAATGCCCCGGTAAAAGTCTATGGTGTAACTCATCGACTGAAACGTGTAAAATGAAATACCGACCGGCAGCACGTACTCCCAGCCGGGCGGCATCAGCGACTCGGCGGAAGGCAGTTGGCCCGCACCGAGCCTGGCCAGCAGGATGTTCAGATTTTCAATCGCAAAGCCGGCGTATTTAAAAAAAACAAGCACCGACAAATTGTTGATGATGCTGACGACCAGCCAATCACGACGACTCCGCCGCCAATGCCCCGCCGCCAACACCGCCGCGAAAAAACCAATCGCAGCCGCCAAACCGCCCCACCCGGCCGGTGCCGTCAGGCCAACGGCGATCGCGCCAATGAGCAACGCAACACTTGCGGCGAAGCGCCACCCCGGCTTGGCCAGGTGCGGGCTGCGCTCCATCCAGGCAACGATATAGTAATCGAGCGCGGTGGAATAAAAAACAAGCAGCAGGTAATATGGATGCCACCAGCCGTAGAAGACCGCCGAGGCTAGAAGAATCCAGTGCAGCCAAAACCGGGTCGGGCGTAGCGCCCAAAACCCGGCAATCGTCACGATAAAAAAAATAAAAAACGTCCAGGTATGGAAAAGCATGGCTTACTTTTCCGGGGCCCCCTTGGCAATGAGCGACTGCACCTCGGCCAGCGTCACGCGACGTACACAGCGGAAGCCACAGTAGTCGGTAAAAAAACAGGCGTCGGTGTCGCCGGTGCGCTGGCCCTTGCGAAACGAGGCGCGGCACATCGAGGCGGACGCCTTCCACGAGCCGCCCTTCATCACGCGCCTTGCATCGGTGCCATCCTCCGCCGGACCAACAGGATCCTGCACGGGACTGTTTTGGTAATAGACCGGCTCGTAGATGTCCTGACACCACTCGGAGACATTACCGTACAGATCGTGCAATCCCCACTCGTTGGGTCTGCGAGTGCCGACGACGTGCGTACGCTTGCCGGCGTTGCCAGCGAACCAGCCGAAGGCCTTGAGCTTGGCCACGTCGCCAAAGCTGAACAAGCGGCGCGAGCCAGCGCGTGCGGCATACTCCCACTCGGCCTCGGTCGGCAGCCGGTAGCCGTTGGCGGCAAAGTCGCAGGGCCAGCCCGGCTTGGCCTCATCGTAGCACGGCGTGAATCCCTCCATTAGCGAGCGTTCGTTGCAATAGAGCTTGGCCTCGCGCCAGCGCACGCGCTCGACCGGTTTGCGGC
>JAKUOU010000144.1 GCA_022451065.1 Pedosphaera sp.
CCCCTTCTCCTATTGGGACTTGGTCTCCTCCTCCGAGAAGAACAACTTGATAGCGACGAGCCATCGTTACCAGAAAACTGCTGCACTGCTCTGCAAGAGTCGAAGAAAGTTCCAGACGCTGCTGATCGTCACCGGGCATTTTACCAAGCAACGAGCTTTTCAAGTGTACCACCTCGTCGTGAGAAAGCGGCAGGACAAAATTCTCGTTGTAATGGTACAGCATCGCAAAGATGGTCTTGTCGAAATGCCGCTTTCGGTGCACCGGTTCCTCCCGTAGGAAGTCGAGGTTGTCGTGCATCCAGCCCATGTTCCACTTCAACGAAAACCCCAAACCGCCATCGCCCTGGGGCCGGGAGACCTTGGGCCAATCAGTCGATTCCTCGGCAATGGTCACCACGCCGGGATATCGGGCCAGAACATGCTGATTTAAGTGTTGTAGGAAGGCAATCGCCTCAAGATTTTCCCGCCCGCCATGCTCGTTGGGTATCCATTCGCCTTCTTTCCGCGAGTAATCGAGATAGAGCATCGACGCCACGGCATCGACCCGCAGGCCGTCGATATGAAAACGATCGCACCAGTACAGTGCGTTTGCGATCAGGAAATTACAAACCTCCTCCCGGCCAAAGTCAAAAATATACGTACCCCAGTCGGGATGCTCGCCACGCCGAGGATCGGCGTGCTCGTACAGCGCTGTGCCGTCGAATCTGGCTAGTGCAAAGTCGTCCCTCGGGAAATGCGCTGGGACCCAGTCGAGTATGACACCAATACCGGTTTCATGCAGTGCATTGATCAGGGCCGCAAAGTCATCCGGCGTCCCGTACCGACTCGTCGGCGCGTAAAACCCGGTCACCTGATAGCCCCACGACGGATAATAGGCGTGCTCTGTCACCGGCAAAAATTCGACATGCGTGAAGCCAATGTCCTGGACATAATCGACCAGTTCATCGGCCAGTTCGCGGTACGAGTACGACTCGGCGTCGTTGTGTTTACGCCACGAGCCAAGGTGCACCTCGTAAATACTCATCGGCAACTCAAGCGCATTTTGTCCCTTACGCTGCTCGAGCCAAGCCTGATCGCTCCACACAAAGCCGCTCGTGTCCCAGACGATGGCTGCGTTCTTCGGTGCCTTCTCAAAGAATCGCCCCATCGGGTCAGTCTTGAGCAGCAGTTGATTCTGTGCGTTAACCAACTCGAACTTGTAGTGCGCTCCCTGCCCTACCTGCGGCACAAACCGTTCCCACACACCGGAATCGCCCAAGCGCCGCATCATGTGACGGCTGCCATCCCAGTCGTTGAAGTCGCCAACCACGCTCACACGCCTGGCACTCGGCGCCCAGACGGCAAACGCCGTTCCTTGAATGCCGTCAATCTCGCGAAGCTGCGCACCCAACTTGTCGTAAAGCCGCAACTCATTCCCCTCGCCGATCAAACGCAGTTCGGCATCGGAAAGTGTCGGGGCAGGCTGTTCGTCACTGGTTCGCACGGCGGCCATGCTGTTAAAATCTCCCCGTCGGAGGCAAGGACGGAAATGAACTTTCGCATTTACCCCGCTTGACCAAGCGGCAAGACTCCCTCGGCCAAGCGATGAGCATCACGACCAAAACCGGCGACAACGGAAAAACCGGCCTGCTGTTTTCACGGCGAACCGACAAGGACAACCTCCGAATCGCCTCCTGCGGTGATGTCGATGAACTCAATGCCGCGATCGGCTTGGCCAAAGCGCACCTTCAAAAAACCGACTTCGTGAAAAAACTGACCACAATCCAGCAAACGCTGATCGCCCTGATGGGTGAATTGGCCACATTGCCGGAGGACGCCAGCCAATATGCCAAGGGGCAATTCGACAAACTGACCGATGCCGACACAACCAAACTGGACGAGTGGATTGGCGAACTGGAGGGTGCCGGCCTGGCCTTCAAGGGCTGGGCGCTACCTGGCGGGTCAGTGCCGTCGGCCTATTTGGATTTCGCCCGGACGGTCTGCCGCCGCGCCGAACGAAGCGTGGTGACGGTGACGAAAAACGAATCGACGCCTGACACTCAGTCTATCGTGTACCTCAACCGCCTGTCTGACCTGCTATGGCTCATTGCCCGGGCGGTTGATGAACCGCCGGGTGAACAACTGGCTTAGTCGGATTTTTTCTTCTTAGCGAGAGACGGAAACGCATTCTTCAAACCGGACAATGCCGCCGCGATGTCGTCCGGCAACGGCTTGATTCGGACGTTCCTGAAATTCACCTGGCTGGCTTGATCGCTTTGCTGAAACGCAATGTACCCTTCAGTGTAGGTACTTTCCTTATCGGGATAATCGACGAGTAACTTGCCGTTCACTTGGATCATAATCCGGTTGCCTATAATAGCAACGGTTTGCCGTGACCATTCCCCGTCCGCAACCGTTGTCTCCACGACTTTTTCAAAATTGTATAGGCTGCCGGTTTTTTGTACGTCGTCGCCGGTGTTGCACAACTGTACTTCGTACCCTTTCGGCGCACCGGTCTCGAGCGCAGCACGCAGGATGATGCCACTATCGCCCTTGTCATTAAGCTTAGCATCGGCCTGTAGTATGAAATTACGATAGGTACCAGGGCTGAACAGGTAACTGCGCGGGCCGCGACCGATCAACTCCCCGCTACCACTCACACTCCACACGCCAGGATCGAACGTCATCCAGCCGCTCAAGTCCCTGCCGTTGAACAAGCCAAACCAGCCATCGGCATCTGGCACCCGCGGCACCGACTTGCCGGAAACCGTCTGCGCACGCCCCTGGTCAACGGCAGTTACCAGCAGGAGAACCAGAACCAAACTGAGTCGTAAGGACGCCATTTCGTTGCACCGCTCGGCCAGTGACTATAAAAGGAACGGCCTTTGCATGACAACTGTCATCGTGCCATTTGCTGTTTTTGATTGAACAGAACTTGAAAATCATCCGCACAACCCGCGCCATCTGGCGCGAAGCCACGGCCGTGCGCGCCTCAGGCCGCATGATCGTGCTGGTGCCAACGATGGGCTGCCTGCACGAGGGGCACCTGAGCCTGATTCGGCGCGCCCGCAAGCTTGCCGGAGCCCCGGGCAAGGTGATCGTCACTGTTTTCGTCAACAAAACCCAATTCGGACCAGGCGAAGATTTCGTGAATTACCCCCGCGCACTCAAGCGGGACATTGCGCTTTGCCGCGAACTCGGCGCGGACATCGTATTCGCACCCAGCGATGAGGCAATCTACACCGCCGATCACAGCACGTTCGTCGTCGAGTCGCGCCTTACCACACAGATGGAGGGCGCGTCACGGCCCACACACTTCCGCGGCGTGACAACGGTCATGGCTAAGCTGTTCAACCTCGTGCAACCGGACGCCGCCGTGTTCGGCGAAAAAGACTGGCAACAAGCCGTTGTCATCCGGCAAATGACCGGTGACTTAAACTTCCCGGTTCGAATCGTGCTCGCGCCGACCGTCCGTGAATCGGATGGCCTGGCGATGAGTTCACGAAACAACCATCTCTGCGCCGTCGAGCGCGAACAGGCGACAGTGCTTCACGCGGCTATTCGCGCTGCACGGGCCGCCGTGAAAAACACCCCCGCCCCTCTGTCCGCTGGCATGCTTCGCCGCAAACTGGCCCGGCTCATCGACAAGCAGCGCTTGGCCAAACTGGACTACATCGAGTTTTTCGATCCCATGACCCTTGAACCGGCCAAGCGAGTTACCCGAGGAACACACATGGCATTAGCGGTATTCATCGGCAAGACACGGCTCATTGACAACGGCCGGCTTTGACCAAACACTTTCCCGCAGTGGATGGCAGATTCCTCGAGGCAATTTGATTTTTTAGTACTGGGTAGCGGCATCGCCGGACTGACGTTTGCGCTCAAGGTCGCCCACGCCGGAACTGTTGCGATCATCACAAAGAAAAGCCGGGCCGAGTCTAACACGAACTACGCACAGGGCGGCATCGCCGCCGTCACAAGCGAGGAAGACTCGTTCGAGAGCCACGTGCACGACACGATCACCGCCGGAGGCGGGCTGTGCAATGAGAAAGTTGTGCGCGGCATTGTTGAGGAAGGCCCGGCCCGCATCGAGGAACTGATCCAGCTCGGCATGAAGTTCTCCGAACGCGAGAATCACGGTCACCGCGAGCTCGATCTTGGACAGGAGGGCGGCCACTCCAAACGCCGCATCCTGCACGCCAAGGACGTCACAGGCCGCGAGATTGAGCGGGCACTGCTGGTAGCCATCGGCGCGCATAAAAACATCACCGTGCTTGAGAACCACCTCGCAATCGACCTCATCACCACGGCCAAGCTTGGCCAGACAGAGCCCAACCGCTGCGCCGGAGTTTATGTGCTGAACAACCAAACCGGGCAGGTTGATACCTTCTCTGCGCCGAGGATCACGCTGGCAACCGGCGGTTGTGGTAAGGTTTATCTCTACACGTCGAACCCTGACATCGCCACCGGCGACGGTGCCGCGATGGCGTTCCGCGCCGGGGCAACCATCGCCAACATGGAGTTCATCCAGTTTCACCCGACCTGCCTCTATCACCCTGATGCCAAATCGTTCCTCATCAGCGAGGCTGTACGGGGCGAGGGTGGTGAGTTGACAAACCTGCGCGGACAACGGTTCATGGAGGGCGTACACCCGCTCAAGTCACTCGCCCCACGCGATGTCGTGGCCAGGGCGATCGACCGTGAAATGAAACGCAGCGGTGACGACCATGCACTGCTTAACATCACTCACAAACCAGCGCGGTTCCTGATGGATCGGTTCCCGAACATTTACCGCACCTGCCTCGGCTACGGCATCGACGTCACCAAGGAGCCAATCCCGGTCGTGCCAGCCGCCCATTACCAGTGTGGTGGCGTGCGCGTCGGCCACCACGGTGAAACAGATCTCGCCGGGCTGTACGCGATCGGCGAGGTCGCCTGCACCGGTCTACACGGCGCGAATCGACTCGCCAGCAACTCGCTACTCGAGGCGCTTGTCTACGCCCACCGCACCGCCGGGCACATGCTCGCGCACCCTGCGGAACCACCCTCCGCCGAACTGCCCAAATGGCATTCCGGCAGCGCCACCGATCCCGACGAGATGGTGGTCGTAGCGCACAACTGGGACGAACTCCGACGGCTGATGTGGGACTACGTCGGCGTCGTCCGCACCGACAAGCGCCTGAAACGTGCGCTGACCCGCGTCCGAAATCTGCAGGAGGAAATCCAAGCCTACTACTGGGACTTTACCGTGACGAGCGATTTGCTCGAGCTTCGAAACCTCGCCACCGTGGCAGAGTTGATCGTGCGTTCGGCGCTCGAGCGCCGGGAGAGTCGCGGACTGCATTACACGCTAGACCACCCCGAGCCGTTGGACGCCCTCGCCCAACAGGACACCCTCCTGCGCTGCGACTAGCGCTTCGCCAAGCACCAGGCCAAGTAGAAAAAAAGACCGGGGTAGCACCCGGCCTTTTTTACCTGCAAAAGGTAGCATTAATCAGAAGCTAGTATGCAGACCAACACCGAATGTCCGCGGCCAACCGGGGATATGTAGAATCATACCAGCCTGGCGCGGGGAGGCCGGGTTTGAGAAATCGGTATAACGCAAGTCGAGCGCGTTGTTGGAGTAGCCTTCGTCGGACAGGTTTCGGGCATAGACGAAGAGTTCCCAGTTGTCGCGCTTATAACTGATACGACCGTTGACGAGTGAATAGGCGTCCTGCTCGGCGGTGTTGGCCTCGTCAAGCCAGTAGTCACCAACACCCTGCACCTCCCAAAGCATGGAGAGATTCCACGGCAGGCTGATGTGTGCCGCGAGGTTGGCGGTATATTCCGGCACAAAGTTGATATCGTTGCCGCC
>JAKUOU010000145.1 GCA_022451065.1 Pedosphaera sp.
GATCGTCGAGCATGTCACGAATCTCCTCCAGCGAGCCGGAAGCCAGCAATTTGCCCTGGCAGATGAACAGGATGCGGTCGGCCAACTGGTCCATCTCGTGCAGGATGTGGCTGGACACCAATACCGCCTTGCCCTGCGCGGCCAAGCTGCGGAACAGGTCATTCAACTCCTCGCAGCCAACCGGGTCCACGCCGTTGAGCGGCTCGTCGAGTACGAGCAAATCAGGGTCGTGCACCAACGCTTGGCCAAGCTTGATGCGTTGCCGCATGCCCTTCGAGTAGGTGCGCACCGGTCGTTCGGCGCGCTTGACCATGCCAACCATCTCGAGCACCGATTCGGCCCGTCGCCGCGCCTCGGCCCTGGTGAACCCGCGCAGCCCAGCCGTCACGCGCAGCAACTGCCTCCCCGACAACTCGTCCCACGTCGCTTCGCCGAACGGACAAAGCCCGATATGATCTTTCGCCTTGGCCGACCAAGCGTCCCAGCCACAGACATCGATCTCGCCGAGGCTCGGCTTGATCTGGCCGGTAAGCAGCCGCAGCAGCGTGGTCTTGCCTGCGCCATTTGGCCCGACCATGCCAGTGATGCCGGAGCCGATGTCGAGGCTCACGCCATTCAGCGCCATCACCGGGCCAAACCATTTGGACACATTCCTCACTTCGGCCAGAGCAATTGTCGTTTTGGTTTCGGTGTTCATGACTGGTGCCGGAGTTGATGGATGCGAACTACGATCGCAATAAACGATACAAGACATACGGAGAAGACAACCGCCGCCGCTTCCGGTAATTGCGCCTCGTCGCTGGAGCGCACCGCCGCCTCGCCAAAACAGCGGCTACCGATAGCGTACAGATCGCGCCAAAGATTCAGTAGTCGCCAGTGCCGGTCGTCGAAGATCCAACGCAAAATTCCGCTGAGCACCGGCAGGAACACGAACAAGCAAGCCCACGACATCACCAACGGCACCGGCCGCGGCATCCACGACACCAGCGCGAACAACAGCAACCCAAGCGTCACAGCTATCAGTCCGCCGTAACCCAGGATACCAATAGCGATGTTGTAGTTTTCGCTGAAATACTCAACCGTATCGCCCAGCATTCCCTGCTCAAGAAACAGTACCAGCGCCGGGAGCGTCGTCGTAAGGCTGACAAGCAAACCGATCGCCAGCAGCTTGCCGCCCGTGTAGTGCAACACGTTGATTCGGCGCGACAGATAAAACGTTAACCCGCCCCGGAGATGGTCGTTACCGGCCAGCACCGAACCGGCGAACGCCAGCAAAATCATCGTCACCGTGCCCTGCGCCAACATGAAGTTGAGAAATGTTTTTCCCGTGCCGGACAACTCCGGGAGCATTCTCAAGAGCATTTTCCCGATCTGTGGCTGCTGCGCCTCCAATGTTGCCAGCAAATAAATTGCGCCAAACACGAGCAGAAAATTCAGCAGCGCAAAACCCAGTAGCAGCCAAAACAGCTTGCGGCGAAATACCAGCCGCAACGCCGTGAACGCGATGGGCCAAACAGCCAGCCAAGCCGCTCGCGGCCGCTCTTTCCAGTCTGTCACCGACAAGTCGCTCATGATGTCGCCACCCCGCTTGCGTCACCCTTGGCCAAGCCGATAAGTGGCGGCGCGGCAGCGTCTATGCCGACCAGCCGCCGGTACACCGTGCTCAAATCCATCTCCTCCGGCTCAAGACCTGTCAACGTCACGCCGCATTCGTGGGCGAGCTGAAAAAACTGTTGTGTCACCCACTGCTCCGACACCACCACCCGCGCCTGGCCAAGCTCATCACCCGAAGCCACCTCCGCACCCGACCGCTGCAGCGCAGCGAGAAACTCACCACTGATGGCGTCGTTATCACTTTTCCATTGGAGCAAAAAAGCATGCGGCTGACCGGCGAGCAACTCGTCGAGCGTGCCCGACGCAGCGACAGCGCCCTCCTCCAAAATGATCGCATGCCGACATACCCTCTCGATATCGCCGAGCAGATGCGTCGACAAAACCAGCGACTTGCCCGGCCGCCGCGCGAGTGACTTGAGCAGCGAGAGCATCGCGGTGCGACCGTCGGGATCCAGTCCTGAGGTCGGCTCATCGAGTAGCAGCAGGTCCGGATCATGCACCAGTGTCGCCGCCAGTTTGATTCGTTGTTGCATGCCGGCTGAGTAATTCTCCAGCCGGCGGTAGCGCGCCTCCTCCAGGCCAAGCTGCGATAAAAGTTCGTGCGCCCTGCGGAGCGACTGTTTGCGAGGCATGCCGTTCAACTCGCCAGCGAGCCCTACATACTCGATGCCGTTGAGCCCCGGCAGCACGCCCTCACGCTCCGGCATATAGCCGATTCGACCGCGCAGCCCGACGCCGTGTTTCCCGACATCCGATCCGAACACGCGGACCGTGCCAGAGGTATGCTGAACAAGGCCCAGCAGGATCTTGATCAGTGTCGACTTGCCCGCACCGTTTTGCCCAACCAATCCAATAGCTCCCGGCTCCGCCGACAACGACAGGTCGTCCAGCGCCAACACAGAGCCGTAACGGTGAGTGAGAGATTCAATTTCGAACAAAGGTGTCACGGACTACAGTGATAAAAATCAGCCGGCGAAATTTAAACAGACTCCTGCCCACACGCCATGTTTTCCAGCCAGTCACAGGTCGGCTGCAGGACTCGCTCCCAGCGAAACTCGAATGACCGCTCCCAGGCCGCGCTTCGCATTGCATCATAACGTGCGGGGTCACTGGCAAGGCTGATGACCGTCCCTGCCAGACTCTCGGGCGTCTCGGCTTCGCTGACGAGGCCAGTCTGCCCGTGCACAGTCGAGTCCACTAAACCGCCTACCGGATAGACCACCGCCGGCGTTCCCATCGCGTTGGCCTCAATCACGTTGAGCCCCCAGCCTTCGCGCATCGATGTGTGCAGCAGCAGGTGCGCCTTTTGCAGTTCGGCATTTTTCTCTGCGTCATCAAGCCGGCCGGCGAACGTCACGGCGCCCGATAGTCCAAGCTCGTTGACCTGCGCCTCGAGCCGCCATTGGTCAAATCCCCAACCAATGATGGTCAGCTTCGCATCGCAGCTCTGTTCGCGCAGCAACGCGAGCGCTCGCACCACGTGGTCGACCCGCTTGTTCGGGGCCAACCGCGCGAGCGCAATCAGGCGCAACGGCTTGGCTAAAGGCTTGGCCGGGAGGGTCGGCATCGGCTCGGTGTCGGTGCCGTTTGGCCAAACGCTCACATCGCGCACGCCGTGGCTGAGCAACTGCTGACGGGTCGATTCGGACACCGTCCAAAACGGAACGCCGGCGTAAAGTCGCTGGAAAAACCGTTCCTGCACCCGGCCAATCGTGCTGGTTGGCCAACGGTAAAACGCGCGCCAGATCGGTCCGAGCACCTCGTGAATGTAAGCGACGCATTTTGTGCCCGACCACCAATGTGCGAACCACGGGAGGCCGTGGTGCTGGTCGATCACCAGGTCAAAAGGTCCGTGATCGCGATAGCACCGGCGCGCGTGCAAAATGGACGTGCCGCGTCCGCCGCCACGGATAATTCGGATGCCATCGATCGTCGTCTCGCTCTCGGCATCGTCAAAATCGTTTGCAAACCAGACAACTTCATGCCCGCGCCGCACGAGCTCCGCCATGTGCCGCAGCGTGACTCGTTCCGCGCCACCGGCAAGTGGATTCTCCGGGTCGCGCCAGTTCAGCATGAGAAACCGCAGTAGCTTCATCCGGGCAACCCTTCAAACTGCGCGATCATCACGGCGTTGGCGTACGGAAACGGCCGACCGTAGCCACTGGCCAGGGCCGCTGCTGCATCCACAGTTTGCCAAGCCAAGCGGCCGGTGCGCTTGAGAAATGTCGCGCGGTTGCAGCCGAGTTTCTGGTCGGCAATCATTCGATCTAGCGCTGGATTGTAGCCAAGCGGCAGCGTCAACACGAACTGCCCGCCCGCAGCCAAAAGTCCCCGGCAGGTCGTGATGGATCGACTGATTTTCACACCACTGTCATCGTTCATCTCGTCATCGAAACCGATGTGCTCAAAGGTCGAAACCGACAGGATCAGGTCAAAGCGATCCCCTGGCGCGTAGTCAGTAATATCCGCATTGATGATGCCGGGACCGCGCTCGTACTTGTCGAGAACCGTATGCGCGGTGTCGAGGTAGTACGGCGTGACGTTGCCGACCTCGAGGACGCGCCTGCCAGCGTACCGCTCGAGAAATTCTCGGGCTATTGGCACCTCCACGGCACGCTCGTTGGCCCACGTCATGTTGTAGCGGTGATAAAACAGCGGCAGCGATTTGTCCTTGAATACAAACTCCGCCGGAGCCAGGCGCGGTATAATCAGCGGCGCGAACGCGCACCGCAACGGCTTGAGAAACAACTCGGCCGCGCCAAAGCGGCGAACGAACCAGGCGACCTTGCCGAGCCGGCTGTTGTAAAGGTGCGATCCCATTCGTCGCCCGGCTTAGACTGGCCGCGTCGCGCTGGCCAGAAGCGTCTCGAAGTTCGGCTCCTCCTCCTCGCGTGACACGACGCTGATCTCAATCTGACCGAAGCCGGCCGACTCGAGCCACTGATGCAGCTCGCTCTCGGCGAAACCCAGCCAGCGGTCGCCGAATAACTCGCGCGCCTTGTCGAACTTGTGCACGACGAGGTCGAGAATCATCAACTGGCCGCCAGGCTTGATGATGTGAAACGCGCTCTCAATAGCCCGGACCGGTTCCTCCGCGTGGTGCAGTGCCTGACTGAGGATCGCAAGGTCCACCGACGCATCGTCGATCGGCGGATGCTGCAAGTCGCCCAGCCGAAACTCAAGGTTGGCCAGGCCGTTTCGCTCCGCCTTGGCCTGGCCGAACTTGACGATCTCCTCCGAGTTGTCCACCGAGATAACGTGCCTGCATTTGCGCGCGAGCAATTCGCTCAGCAACCCCTCGCCGGAGCCAAGGTCGGCGACGACAATCTCCGGCACAAGTCTAAGCAGCAGTTGGCCAAACGCCTGCCATGAACGGCCCGGCCCATAAACACTGTCGAACCGGCCGGCAACGCGGTTAAAATAAACCAGATCCTGGTTTTCTCGTCGCTCAAGGATACGCTTCAAGTTCACTAGGTCGGACGCGTGCTCAGGAATCTCCGCCGCCCCTGCGGCCGCTAACTCGATCAAACTCCTGCTGTCCACACCGTTGTCACGGGCGACGCGGTAGTAGGCGTTTTTACCGTCGCGGCTCGACTCGACGAGGCCTGCCTCCTGCATTTGGCCAAGGTGCATCGAGATGCCGGACTGGCGCATATTCGTGATTTCAGTCAACTCCCGCACCGTCAACTCACTCTCTTTGAGCAACGCGACCAACCGCACCCGCGACGGGGCGGAGAGGGCGCGAAGTGACTTGAGTGTGGAGGCCATTGACTATTCTCGCTGGTCGCCTACGGTTGCACCTTGGCCCCGGTTTTTCAAGTCAGGCGTTGAGCGCCTCGGCCGCCTTGGCCAGGCTGTCGCAGTCACCGACGTTCAGCACCTCAGCGGTGCGGTCAATCCGCCTCATGAAACCGGTGAGCGCCGTGCCCGGGCCAAGCTCGATGAAGCGCGTGACACCATCGGCAATCATCGCGTGGATGCACGCCTCCCACTTCACCGGGGAGGTGACCTGTTTCACCATCGCGCCGGCGATCGTCCGGGCGTTGACGTGTGCCTGGCCGGTGACGTTGCTGTACACCGGCACCGACGGCTCGCATAACTCGACCTTGGCCAAGATCTCGCCCAGGCCGAACTGCGCCGGTTGCATCAACGGCGAGTGATACGCACCAGCGACCGGCAGTGGAATCGCGCGCTTGGCCCCCGCGGTCTTCGCAGCGTCG
>JAKUOU010000146.1 GCA_022451065.1 Pedosphaera sp.
ATAAATGTACTGGCCGTCCGTCACAGGTGACGCCGAGGCAAACCCGCCCTTGCGGTGATGCCCCTGGTGCGGCATCGCCTCATGAACGGTTTGGGTCCAGAGCAGCTTACCTGTGATCCTGTCGATGCACACGATCGCAAACTTCTGAGGTTTCCAAGAATCGATCACCTGGGGATGCTGATTTATATTTGGCGTACCGGCGGGAATGACATCCGGAATGGCCATCTTCTTGTCGAGTGAGATCGCGGTCAGCAGAAAAATCCGTTTGCCCCAAATAATCGGAGTCCCCCACCCTTTGCCATCAACAGAAGTTTTCCAGCGCAAGTTTTCCGTCTCGCTCCAAGTGATTGGAGGATCAGCTTGCAACGCTACACCGTTCCAGGTTGGCCCCCGCCACTGCGGCCAGTATTTCAGGGCCTCATCTGCCATGAGTCGTGCGGAAAACATCATCACCAAC
Organism: Pedosphaera sp.; assembly: GCA_022451065.1. Lineage (GTDB taxonomy): Bacteria > Verrucomicrobiota > Verrucomicrobiia > Limisphaerales > UBA1096 > UBA1096. Next base: position 458 of record JAKUOU010000146.1, read on the forward strand.
AGCACGGCTGCGATAGTTGTGATTATAAGGCGTTTCATTGAAATATATTCTTCTTCAATTTTCTCAGTACAGAACGCTCTGTCTTTAAATAATTGAACTCACTTCTAACCATATAATTTGGTACAAATAAGTATACCAGAAGCAAAAAAAATCCTAGGGCTTAAAAACCCTAGGAAAAATTATGGTGGAGCCATGCAGAATCGAACTGCAGACCTTCGCATTGCGAACGCGACGCTCTACCAACTGAGCTATGACCCCACTCGCTGCGGCGAGGTAAAATCCACGCCGTGAAGGGCGGACATGATGCCTTGGCACCACCAAACCGCAAGCCGTTTTCATTCCCGGGACAAAAGGGGTTGCAAGCCGAACAGGCGGCGGGACAATCTGACGCCGAACGGATGACCAATCCCAACACCAAAACATCATTACTTCCCCGGCTGCTGGCGCTTGGCTTTGTGCTACTCTTCATCGCTGCGGTACCGTGGTATTGGGGCGATGACGGCGAAACACCACTGGTGCTCGGGATGCCGCTTTGGGTCGCGATCAGTACAGGTATTTCGTTTCTAATTTCCTGCCTGGCTGCCTGGGCCGCATTTCACACTTGGCCAAGTGACGATGAAGACGTGGAGGGCGACTCGTGAGCAACATACCGCTTGGCCCAACAGAACTTGGCTTTATCGCCATTTATCTCCTTTCCCTGATCGGCATCGGCTACTGCAGCATGCGCGCCCGTAGGGAGAATTCGCTCAAGGATTTTTACCTTGCCGGTTCAGGGGTCGGTTTTCTTGTTTTGGTGCTCACACTCTACGCAACGCAGTACAGTGGCAACACGCTGTTTGCATTCACAGGCAAGACGTTCCGCATCGGCTACGCCTGGCTGATGAGTGTGCATTTTATGACAGCGATCATCGTGGTGTACCTTGTGTTTGCCCCAAGGCTGCATCGCCTGGCCAAGCGAGAGAGCTTCATCACTCCAGCAGATTTTCTGGAGCACCGTTTCAGCCACCGCCCGTATACGGTGCTCGCCTCGATCACGATGGTAGTCGCCATCGGCAATTATCTGCTCGCGCAACTCACCGCAATGGGACTGCTGCTGCAGGGCATGACCACCTACGAACCACGTACGGCGTTCGTCGCCGGGGTGATTCTGCTTGCAGTAATCATGCTGGTTTACGAGACGCTAGGTGGCTTCCGTGCTGTGGCTTGGACCGACTTGATCCAAGGCGGCATCCTGATGGTCGGATTTGCGATTCTACTTTTCGTTGTGCTTGACCATTTCGGCGGTCTGGCAAAGAGCTATAAATTACTGGAATCAGCCAAACCGGAAAAGGTCGCCGCACCCGATGCGCTGGGGATTCGCCAATGGTTCAGCTACATTGTTGTTGTGGGTATCGGCGGCGCGCTCTATCCACAGGCAATCCAACGAATTTATGCTGCCCGTAATCAACGCGTACTCCGTAACGGGGTGGCGACCATGGCATTCCTGCCGCTAACAGCTTCTTTAATCGCTGTGTTGGTCGGCGTCACCGCTGCGGCGTCGCCGGAACTAGCCAACCTGAAGGACACCGATTCAGATCGAGTTTTCAGCGAGGTTTGCCGGATTGTGATGGATCAATCGTTATTCCACCGTTGGTTGATCGTTGTATTATTGGCCGCAGTGCTGGCCGCCTTAATGTCCACCGCAGATTCGGTGCTGCTTTCTGTCTCATCGATGCTGACGAAGGATATTTACCATCGGCAAATCAACCCTGCTGCCAACGAGGAGAAGTTGACAATAATTGGTAAATCAGTGTCTTGGATTGTGCTGACCATCATAGCCGCGATCGCTATTTACCTGAACTCGCTCGAGAACAAGCCAACGTTGGTCAAACTCATGGACATGAAGTTCGACATACTGATGCAGCTTGGCCCCGGCTTCATCCTCGGCATGCACTGGCGTGGCATGAAGCCTAACGCTCCATTCTGGGGCCTAGTCAGCGGTTTGACGCTGGTTTTTGCACTAAACCAGATTGACACGCTAAAGAACTGGGGCATCCACGCCGGAGTGTTTGGCCTAACTCTCAATCTGGCCGTCGTGGTCGCGATTTCCTACTTGCCGCTTGGCCAAGCACGATCAAAGAGTTTGCTTGAAACTTGATGAAACCAGAGACTCCGCGCACGTGAATCGCATCACCCCATTCTTTCTCCTGCTTGTCCTCCATGCTGGGGTGTCTGCCAGTGGATTACGTTTCGACCGGGACTGGGACATCGTTTATAAGGAGATAGATGGTAAAAAACTCAAGCTAAACGCCTACGTGCCGAAAGGCGAAGGCCCTTTTCCTGCCATACTCGTCGTTCATGGGGGAGCCTGGCGGTCAGGTTCTCGAACCCAACTCACCATGTACGCCAAAAGCCTCGCTCGTCGCGGTTTCTCCTGTTTTGCAATCGACTACCGCCTCGCACCCAAGCACAAAAGCCCGGCCCAAATCGAGGACTGCCGCGATGCCGTGCGGTGGATTCGCCAACACGCATCCAGATACAAGACCGACCCCGGCCGTATCGGCGCGATCGGCTACTCGGCCGGTGGCCACCTGGTTTCGCTGCTTGCCACCACTGGCCTGTCCAAAGAAGAAGACCCGAAGGGCGTAGGCACAAAAATTACCGCTGCAGTCGCCGGGGGCACGCCAACCGATTTTCGGTTTACCCACGAAAATTCCAAGATGCTCTCCTATTGGCTAGGAGGCTCGCGCAGCAACAAGCCGCACATCTATCATGCGGCGTCGCCAGCCGCTTTTGTCGACAAGGATGACGCGCCGATTTTCTTCTTCAACGGCTCAGCAGACATGCTTGTTCCGGTAAAAACCCATCCTACCGTTGGCTACGCCGGCCCGACCGCCCTGCATACAACGCTGAAAAATGCGGGCGTCGAGACCGACTTGCACATCATCAAAGGCGCCGGTCACTTCTTTGCCATTTTCAACAAAACCGCACTCAACGCCAGCTACGCGTTTCTCGACAAGCACCTCAATGGCTCCAAAAAACTACGTGTCTTCCTGCTCGCCGGCCAGTCCAACATGCAGGGACAGGGCGTCGTCGATTTTGATCACCCAAAATATTACAACGGTGGTAAGGGCATCCTGAAAAACGTAATGAAAAACCGGGAGCGCGCTCACCTATACAAGCACATCGTAGACGCCAAAGGCGATTGGATCGTGCGCGACGACGTCTTTGTCCGGCACCAAACCAAGGATGAATTAAAGACCGGCGGACTGACGATCGGCTTCACCGGTTACGGCGGAAATCACCACATCGGGCCGGAATTCCAGCTCGGCCACCTCGTCGGCGAGGCGTATGACGAACCGGTGCTGCTCATCAAGACCGCATGGGGAGGCAAAAGCATATACAAAGATTTCCGGCCACCCAGATCCGGCGGAAGCACCGGTGAATTCTACAAAAAGATGCTCGCCGAATACCGCGAGGGGTTGGCCAAACTCGGCGATGAATTCCCGCAGTTGGCCAAGCGTAAACCGGAACTAAGCGGCTTCGTCTGGTTCCAGGGCTGGAACGACATGTTTGACAGCGACGCATTGAAGGAATACGAAGCCAACCTCATCAATCTCATCAAGGATGTGCGCGAGGAATTCAGGCAACCAAATCTGCCGGTTGTTATCGGCGAACTCGGCAACGGCGGCCCCAAGGCTGGAAACAATATGCTCTCCATTCGCAAGGCCCAAAAAGCCGCCGCCAAGGCGCTTGGTCCAAACACAACGTTCGTGCAAACCACACAGTTCGCCCGGCCAGCCAAGGAGTCGCCAAATGTTAGCCATGGCCATCACTGGTACGGCAACGCCGAGAGCTACTTCCTCATCGGCAATGCGCTTGGGCAAGGGCTGCTCAGGCTAACAGGCAATTAATTTCAATATACCCACAATGATCAAACAAACGATACTCGCGGTCGCACTCCTATTCGGTGCGCTTAGTCAATCGGTTGCAGAGAAAGAGGAGAACAAGTTCTACGATCCGATAGAAAAAAAACTCGAGGGCTGGACGATCAAGGTCGATCCCAAGCTCCTCAAAAATGAGAACAACGAATTCAAAGACCAAGTTTTCACCGCACTCGCCAACCACCTTCAGCGGATCAAATACATCCTCCCTGCCGCCAAGGTGAAGGAAATGCAAAAACTCCCCATCTGGCTAGACCATCACTACGAGCCCCTTGGCTCCATGCAGTATCACCCGGGTGTCACATGGCTTCGGGCAAACAAACATGATCCACGTCTCGTGAAACACGTCCACATTCCCCGTGCCAAGGCGCTGCTGAACCGCAGTCAATGGGCCAAGCACCCGTATGTGATCCTGCACGAGCTGGCGCACGCCTATCACGACCAAGTGCTAAGTAAAGGTTTTGAAAACGAGGAAGTCCTGGGCGCCTACAATGAGGCCAAGGAGAAGGGCATCTACGAGAAAGTACTGCTCTACAGCGGTCGAACGGTGAAGCATTACGGCCTAAACAACCAAATGGAGTACTTCGCCGAGTGCACAGAGGCGTACCTTGGCGTGAACGATTTTTATCCATTCGTCCGCGCCGAGCTCAATGAGCACGATCCCCGAATGTTTCAGCTCTTGAAAAAAATCTGGGGCGAGGTGAAGTAGCGCTTGGCAAGGCCGCCACTCAGGCCTGATCCAGCGGAACATTTCGAGTACGCTTGGCTGCCTTGCGACGATCGTTTGCGTCGAGGATGCGCTTACGGAACCGGAGATGGTTGGGCGTCACTTCCACCAACTCGTCGTTGTCGATGTACTCGATGGCGCGCTCGATGGAGAAGTTTAGTGGCGGCGTCAGCATGATCGCCTTGTCCGCGCCGGAGGAACGCATGTTGTCGAGATGCTTGGCCTTCGTCGGGTTCACCGGCAGATCGTCCCGTCTCGGGTTTTCCCCAACGACCTGCCCGGCATAAACCTTGTCTCCCGGCGAAACAAACAAGCTACCTCGGGCCTGCAACACATCCAGCGCGTAAGCCATAGATGTGCCGTTCTCCATGCTGACCAGCGTCCCGGTCGGACGAGTGACCAACTCACCGCTATATGGCCGGTACTCGAGGAACATGTGGCTCATCACTCCGTTGCCGCTGGTTAGTGTGACGAGGTCGCTCTCAAAACCAATCAGGCCACGCGTTGGGATCTCCGCCGTGACAGTCGCGCCGGCAGTATGATGCTCGATGTTGGTGATCTTGCCCAGACGCTTGCTAAGCGTTTCCATGACAGTGCCCAGTTGTTCCTCAGGCGCCTCGACCCAAATCTGCTCGAATGGCTCGTTGCGTTTGCCATCGATCTGCTTGAATAAAACGGTCGGCCGGGACACCAGCACCTCATAGCCTTCACGACGCATC
>JAKUOU010000147.1 GCA_022451065.1 Pedosphaera sp.
GAACAGCAGTTGGCCCTGGGCAATTTTCAGCACGGCCTGCAGGACGCCTCGTTGCTCGCCTTCGCGAGCCTGTTTCAGACGATGATTTTCGTATGACTCAATGGGAAACCGACTCAGGATCGCGGTGCCGTACTGGCCGCCCTGATAGTTGTCTAGGTTTGCTCCAAACGCGACATTCATCCCGGTGAGCCTGGCCAATTCCGCCGGCATGTTGATTCCGCCGGTACGCTCGGTGTTTTTATCGACCTCTTGCAGGGCGACGGCATCGGCGTTGGACTGTCGAATGACATTGGCGATGCGCTGGAGATCGACCTTCCCGTCCAGTCCTTCGGCGTGGTGGATATTGTAGGTCATCACGCGCAGAACTACTGGCGTGATATCAGGTGACTTGCAGCCGGGCAGCAAGCAATAGCCAAGTGCTGAGAAAAAAAGACAGAGGCCACGCGACCTCTGCCTCACAAATTGCCACATGACGAGCGACTAGTCTTTCTTTTTCCGCTTGAGGCGGAAATCGGCTGGCTTCTTGTTTTGATCGGGCCAGTATTCCTTCGACCTGAAGCTGTATTGCTTCGGGTTGAACTTCCCAACGAGTTTCACTTTGGTGCCGGCGTTGGGTATTTCCAAATCAAGCAGCCAATAGGCTCCATTGATCAATGTCCGGCGCGTTCCCTCAGCGACCAGATCGGTCGAGGAACCCATGGTGGTGACAAACGTCCGGCCCTTTTTGCCACCGGGAACCTGATAATCCTTGGTCCAGAAGACCGGTATCATGGGGTTGTTTTTCCGGCCTTCCACCGCCTCGCTATCGGTCGGCTTCATGCCGAAGAAAGGATCGTCTGTACGTGGTCCATTGCGCTTGGTGACCTGTCCGAGAATGATGTGTTGCGATCCCTCCGGCAGCGGCAGTCGAACACCGTAAACGTCAGTTGGTCCCCAGACGTCGCCATTCTTGACGCCGCGCGTGGTGGGGTGTTTCTCCGCGCCCGGCGCGATGATCCCCACCGTGCTCTCGCTCTTGTGCCCACCATGATGGTTTTTCCAGAAATCACCGAGCACCACTTTTCCAAAGCCGCCCTGCCATTCCTTTTTCGATCCATTGTAGCCGTTGCTGTAATGGGCATACTTTTTGTTGCCACCGATGTTGAATGCGTGGGTTGCGGTTCGCATACCGATCACCGGCCGGCCGGTCTTGAGGTAGGTGTCAATGTACGCCATTTGCTCGTCGGGTAAATCGCGAAAGCGCGTTCCTATCACCATCAGATCAGCGTCCGACAACGCCTCGAGGCCAGGGATGTTATTGCGGTTGTTGGGATCTACGATGCCGCTTTTCGGGTCGATTGCAAAGACCACGCGGCAGTCGAAGCCGTGATGACGCGAAAGGATGCCGGCAAGCACTGGCATTGCCTCCTCGGAGCGGTACTCCTCGTCGCCGGAGATCAGGACGACTTTTTTACCCTTACCGGGGCCTTTGTTGCCTTTGTAATCCAGCCATTGCTTGGGCGCAGCGGATACGCTCATCGCCGCAGCGGCAAATATGGCAACCAACAGTTTCGATACGTGTTTCATGATGTTTAGAAATTGGTGCTCAAGGCGGGCGACCGTACCGGATGCCGAGCCAATTGCAACCCCGCAGTCGCCGAAATCACTCGCTCGTTGGCGGCCGTTCGCCTACTCTCGATCCCGACGAATCTGAACAGTGTGACTGGTAAGAAACCAATGAGCCCGTGGGTCGCGGCTGGCATTAACCTGCTGGCTTGGCCGGGTATTGGCACGTTCGTTGGAGGCCGCAAGGTGTCCGGTGCCATCCAGGCCTCGATGGCCCTTATTGGTGGCATCCTCAGCCTGAGCCTCATTGTTGTGCTGTTTAAGCTTGCGCTGAAACTCGACTCGCACCGCTTCGACACTGAGGAGTTCATGGCCGGCAACGAAACGTATCTCATCGTCGGCACGACCGGCTTTTGCCTGCTCGCCTTCGCTTGGATCTGGGCGGCTGTGAGTTCTTTTTTGATCGCCAACGAGTCGAAAACCAGTAACTAATCTTGAGTGATATTATCCCAGAAACCGTACTAGCAAAACTCACGCGCCGTGAGTTTCGAGAGCGGATGGCGTCCGGCGAATTGGCTGGCTGCCTCATCCCGGTCGCCGCGATCGAGCAGCACCTCGAGCACATGGCGATGGAGCATGACTGGCGCAGTGTCAGTCTCGTGACTCGTGCTGTGGCCAAGCGCTTGGCTCCAAAGGTACTCGTTGCCGAGGGGTTGATGTGCGGGATCAGCGAGCACCACATGCGCCACCCCGGCACGCTGACCCTTCGTCCTGGCACGTTCCTTACCGCGCTCGGCGACATGATTGAGAGCATGACCCGAGCCGGCTTCCGCAACGTTGTTGTGGTTAACGGGCACGGCGGAAACATCGAGCCGATTCATGGTACGTGGGATCAGTTTCTGCGGCAGTTCGAAGGCATCAACCTGCACTTCCTTTCCTACTGGGATACGCTGGGCCAAGCGGACGCCAATGAGTTACTGCTGGGTGGCAAGTGTTTGCCGGACGACCTGCCCGGGCATGCGCAGGAGTTCGAGACTTCGTTTGCCCTGGCTAAGTTCCCTGATAATGTCCGCGATGAGGCTGTCTCTGATCAGCCCGACCCGAGTCCGGCCTTGGCCACGGCGGAGCAGGGGAACGAATGGTTCGACCGCGTGACCGAGCGCTTGGCCAAGTTTGTCGGCGAAGTGATCGACGGCCAGCGGCAGTCCGAGATGCCGCCGTTTCATCCGTAGTCGCTTGTTCAGGCTTGCGCTTATTTGAGCGAACTTAAAATCCCCTTGCAAGGTTAGTGGAGGTTTGGCAGTGTGCCCGGCCTTTTCGGGCGCGCCCGTAGATCAACTGGATAGATCGCATGGCTACGAACCATGAGGTTGGGGGTTCGAATCCTCCCGGGCGTACCACTTTTTCTCCAAAAATAATTCTTCTGTTTTCCTCCTCTACTTTCTGATGGTGGTTCTGTCTGCCAACCAGATCATGTCGACATTTTTTGGAGAGGCGACGTTGAGGGGCATTAGTCGGTTGTTGATCGGTTTGATTGTGCGGGGATCAAGCCACTTTTTGATTTCGGCGTGACCATCTGCAAAGCTTAACCCTGCAGCACTGTTATGGTAACTGGCAGGGTAGTCGATAATGCGCGCTGAACCCGGACTTTCGACCATTTGATTGGCGTATCCACCGGCGTTGATGCTGTCGGGGTGTTCGTCCAGCAAAACGTACAGTTTGGATGGCCCGGGATTCAACAGATCAGAAGATCTGATGTACACCTTGTATCGGCTTCCAGGTAGCCAGACTCCGGGGCCGCCCATAGCCTGGCTCATGCCCATGCTGCGGACTCGGGAGTGGTGATTGCCCTTGATGGTGACATAGCTATGGTCAGCCGGGCATTTGTACACCCGCGCACTCGGGAGGTATGGGGCAAACTTGGCCCGTTTCGGATCGAGTAAATCAAGGATATTTGTGTTGTCGCGGTTTCCAGGGTTGTAGTCCAGCCAACCGGCAACCCACGCATAGAGTTCCGTTCCCGAGTTACCAGGTTTTGTCAGCATGTCATCGTTGTCATCTGGATACATGAGATGTGCCAACTGAAGTTGCTTGAGGTTGTTCATGCATGAAATTCCATGCCCCTTGGCCTTGGCGTTGGCCAGGGCGGGTAGCAGTAGCGCCGCCAGGATGGCAATGATGGCGACAACCACGAGCAGTTCAATAAGCGTGAATGCCTGTCTTGAGATATTTTTCATTTTCCTTCAGCTTTTAATTCTTCCCTGCTTTCAGCCGGTCGTGATCCTTGTGAATTGGGATGTCCGGTACGTCCCTCTACACACCCCTAACAGCACGGCCACAAGTGTTGTTATGCTTAGTTGTTTCACAGGCCTTATGGGAGCGCTAGCGATTCGGTGCATGATTTCAAGTGCTGAATATGGCAATCTTTTAGGCCGCATATCCAGAAAAAAGCTTTTCAACAGGGGGTGGGTAGTTAAGTTCCCCGCATGAAGTCCCATTCTGTTTCAAGACGTCGTTTTCTCCAGTCCACAGCGGTTGCTAGTGCGCCATTCATCCTGCCATCCGGCATCTGGTCGGCCGATATCAAGCCCAATGACAAGATTGTCGTGGGTTTTATTGGCATGGGAATCCAGAACCGCGGTTTACAAAACCGGTTCATGGGGGACAAGAACGTTGTCTGTGTGGCCGTTTCGGACTGTGATACCACCCGCCGGAACGCCGCTCGTGACCGCGCCAACAAGCGCTACCAAAACGAGGACTGTAAGGCCTATGTTGATTTTCGTGAGCTGATTGCCCGTGATGACATCGATGCTGTTAGCATTGCCACACCGGACCATTGGCACGCCATCCAGACCATTGCCGCGGTGAACTCCGGCAAGGATGTATATTGCGAGAAACCGCTCACCCATAACGTCCACGAATCGGTCGAGGTGATGAAGGCGGTGAAGAAAAACAAGGCCATTTTGCAGACCGGATCCATGCAGCGTTCCTCGCGCGAGTTTCGCGTGGCTTGCGAGCTGGTGCGTAACGGTGTCATAGGCAAGGTCGAGCGGACCGCCGTCAACGTCGGTCCTCCGGGTGTGCCTTGCGATCTGCCGACGGAGAAGATGGAGCCGGGCCTCGACTGGAACAAGTGGGTCGGCCCTGGCCCGATGCGCGGCTACAGCTCCGTGCTCAGCCCGCGCGGCGTGCACGGTCATTTCCCAAACTGGCGCAACTACAAGGAATACGGCGGTGGCATGGTTTGTGACTGGGGCGCCCACATGATCGACATCGTGCACTGGGGGCTGGGCGTGGACAACAGCGGCCCGGTGGCCACGATCCCGGCCGAGAACCCCAAGGCGATGAAGGGTGCGCAGCTGGTTTATGCAGGTGATGTCCCGCTGATGCACGGTACCGGGATGGGCTCGAGCTTTTACGGCACCGAGGGGCGCGTGGAGTGTCACCGCGGTCGGATCGGTCTTTGGCTAGGGGAGAAGTTAATCGCCGGTCGGACAGGCGGAGACAGAAACGTTAACCTCGGCAGGGAACTCGACAAGATGGAGTCCGAGTACCTAAAGGACGCCAAGGTGAAACTCTACCGCAGCAATAGCCATATTCCGGATTTCCTCAACTCGATGCGCACCCGCAAGAAGTCTTGTACGCATGAGATCATTGGCGCGCGAACATCGATCGCCTGCCATCTACTCAACCAAACCTACTACAACCACGCGGTGATCAAGTGGAACCCGAAGAAGAACACTTTCGCCAAGGGTGGTGACCCCAAGTGGTTGACCCGCGATTACCGCGGCGAGTGGGACGTTTGATTCCGGCATGGCGTTTATCTCGCTTGGCCAGGTGCTTGGCTGGACGAGTAGTGAAAACCTTTGCTTGAAAATAGTGGGCAGTTTCTGTATCTGTCCGAGCGCGCGGGGAGTTCTGGGTCAACCCACACCGGAGATACCAATAACGTTTACTAGCCGGCACCACTTCGGGTGATCGGATTGGGCGTTTTCTTTGGTGCCATACGATTTTCTTCCTCCCTCGCATTTTTTAGTGAAAGCAGACCATATTCGAAATATAGCGATTATCGCGCACGTGGATCATGGCAAGACCACGCTCGTGGATGAGTTGCTGCAGCAGAGTGGTACGTTTCGTGACAACCAGATTGTCGCCGAGCGGGTCATGGATTCGATGGATCTCGAACGCGAAAAGGGCATCACCATCAAGGCCAAGAATGCGGCCATCAAGTGGAATG
>JAKUOU010000148.1 GCA_022451065.1 Pedosphaera sp.
CCTGTATGCCGGTGCCGGACGCACCAATGATTCCAATAGCTCCTTGTGGGATCTGGTTGGCAAAGGCGAGAGGCACACCACTGATGATGGCGGTCCCACAGTCCGGTCCCATGATCAACAACCCAGCCGCAACAGCTTCGCGCTTGAGCGATACTTCTTCGGAGAGAGAAACGTTATCACTGAACAGCATGACGTTCAGTCCAGCACGGAGAGCCTTGCGCGCCTCGGCTGCAGCAAAGTCCCCCGGAACTGAAATCAGGGCAAGGTTTGCAGCGGGCAGATTGTCCTGTGCCGAGCGCAATGTTCTGGGACGCAAAGTGGTAGTCCCCGTATGGCCAACCTCAGGCCGTTCCAGCAGAATCTCGGCCTTGGCCAGTGCACTTGCCGCAGTGGCTTCATCCCGTGCCCTGATGGCGAGTATAAGATCTCCCCCAGTGGCTTTACGGCTGGCTCTGGCCAGAAGTTTGGCGTTATTGAGGAGGTCGAGGTTGGACGGGGTACCTATCATGAGGGCGGCATCCTCAACACCGTCAAGACAGGTGATGGAATGGGATATCTGCATTAGTATCACTGAGTCAAGAAACAGTCCAGTGCAGACGCGGTTCATGATCTTGCTCATCTTACCCCCAGCCGGGTCGCCAGTGCCTTCAGTGCCAGTTCAAAACAAGCCAGAGGTGCTCTTACGACACCTGCACCGACCTGGCCGATTCCCGGTTTGCGGTGAGCAATGCCGGTGTTAATTGTTGGAGTAATACCCGTTTCCACCACCAGACGGATGTCGATTCCTGTCGGCACCCCCTGATAATCAAGAGCTGGAATTGTCCATTCGGGGTTTTGTGTGAGCGTAATCTCACCCATGGTGCGGGTAAAATCGGCTGCACTGGACGGTGTTCCCACACCGACGAAACCGGCAACGGCTGGTGCCGCTGCCATGGCAAAACCTCCAAGCCCGATTGTCTCGACAATGGTGGAGTCCCCCATGTCAGGATTGGCATCTTCGGCACTAAATCCAGGAAAATAAAGTCCTACTGGCATTTCCACTGGCGCGGTGAACCAATCGTCGCCAAGACCACTTACGCGAATACCGAAGTCAGTGCCATTACGGCTCATCGAGGTGACAACGCTGGAGCTTTCGATGTTACACACTGGATCCATGATCGCCTTACCCAAGACCATGGCCAAGTTGAGAAAGAACTGGTCGTTTGAGCCGATGAAGGATAGTATTTCGGCCAAGACGGTGCGATCATCCACAGTTCGTGCAAGGTCCGGGGCTAACGTCCGTAACAGCAGGCTTGAACAACCAAGGTTGCGCTGGTGCATCTCATCACCCATGGTGAGACCACGGGCGACCAGTGGTTTGAGCTCAATCCCCTTACCAGCACGAAGGGCGACACCGAGTGCTGGACCCAGCGTATCCCGTAGCCAGCCCAAACGCTTTAGCACTGATGCATCGTTGCCACCGAAACGCATCACCTTTCCAAGTCCCTCGTTGATGGTACAGAAAGCATGGTTGCCGCTAGCACGGTTTTCCACCACCAGCACCGGCTGGCTGAGTGTGGTCATACCTGTCATAGGGCCGACCGCGCCAAAATCATGGTTTGGATTAAGACTAAACGCCCCAGACTCAGCCAATCGTTCTGCCTCGGCAAGGTCTGTGGCCCAACCCTCAAATACTGCAATGCCAGCGACCGCTCCGCGCATTGGCCCGCACATGTTTCCCCAGTCGATCGGAGGACCGGCATGAAGAATCATGCCCTCCTGAAGTGCTGGGATCGCCTCGCTTGCCGGAACCACGTCAATCAGTACCGGTTCGGCTTCCAAGATCCTACGGATGGCCTCCGCATTGGCCTCACGTATGCTCGAACCCACTTTCTCCGATGTAGTCATCATTCACTCAGTTTCGAAAGGAGGTTCGCCAGTTCTACATTTCCACGTGCAGGAGGTGACCAGTCCACATGCACCACTACTGTTCCCTGTTTCGTAAGTTCATCAGCAAAGGATGCGAGTCCAAGATTTATAACTTGAGGTGGACCGTTCAGGAGAGGCTGCGGTACCGTTTTGTCCTTAATCTGGGCACCACCCTTCGGTTGGTCGGATGCTTTGTTCATTGCTTGTATACCTTGTAGGCAGCATCCACCCCGGCTCCTGGAGGCGCGACGAAACCGTTACGCCGCATCACAATCTCAAGCGCACTGAGACAACGCAGGATGTTGGCCTTGTGACACACATAGCCCATCGTGCCAATTCGCCAAATTTTTCCGCGTAAAGGACCGAAAGAGGTCCCGATTTCGAGGCCGAAGTCATCCAGTAATTGTGTCCGTACTTGCTCTCCGTCGCCAAGCGCATTGGGGATAAAGACTCCAGTCACGTTGTCCATCCGGTAACGTTCGTTGCCAAAGAGTTTTAGATTCATGGCTGTGAGACCTGAGCGGAGAGCTTGGCTGGCGACGCGATGACGGGCAAACCCCGCTTCTAGTCCTTCCCGGAGAACTTCCTGAGCACAGGTATGGGCAGCGTAGAGCATAGAAGTCGCCTCGGTGTGATGGTTGAGACGCTTCGAACTCCAATAATCCATCAGCATTGCAAGATCAAAGTAATTCGACTGCACAATCAATCCATCAGCATCTGAGAAATCCTCAGGTCGGATACCAACCTCGACATGCTTGCGTGCGTTCACGATTTCAGCAACGCGGTCGTTGATCGTGAGCGGTGAGGATCCTGGCGGACCAGAGAGGCATTTTTGTAACCCTGCTGTGACTGCATCAAGACACCACTTGTCTACCTCGAACGGCATACCTCCCAAGGTTGCAGTTGCGTCCACGTAAACCACTATTCCTGCCTCGCGGCATAAAGGGCCAATCTCATCCAGCGGCTGGGCCATCGTTGTTGACGTGTCGCCATGGACCAAAGCTACAAAACGCGGCTGGTGGGTGCGGATTGCATCAGCGATCTGCTCAGGTTCGAACACCGTTCCCCATTCAGTCTCAATGTTGATCACTTCCGCTTGGCAACGTCTTGCAATTTCTGTTAGGAGGTGGCCAAAACGGCCGAAAATCGGCACCAACACCCGGTCACCGGGTGAGATCATTGAACTTAGACACGCCTCAATGCCCGCACGGGCTGTGCCATTGACGAGGAATGTCCATTGGTTGCTAGTTCGGTATACCTGCCGATAGAGCGTCATGACCTCGTCCATATAACCAGTGAACTGTGGGTCGAACTGACCCAGCATCGGCAATGACATTGCTCTCAACACTGCTGGGTATACATTAACCGGTCCCGGACCCATCAAGAGGCGTTGTTCCGGTTCCAGCGTTTTTAGTTTTGAATGTTTCATCAACCTGTTCTAATGCTAAGATATTGGAAATTCATTGTGGCTGTTTTAGCTTTACTGATCTGGAAAGATATGGGTGCCTGCTTTACCAAGTAGTGCGGGCATGGCTTCTTCAAGTTGCCCTATGGTCGCACGTTTTCCTCCACCTTCAATAAAACGAATTGCGGCTTCAATTTTAGGCCCCATACTCCCCGCAGGAAACTGTCCTTCTTCAAAATATCTTTTGGCTTCTGAAACGGTGATATGCCCCAGTTCCTGTTGTTCCGGTTTTCCGAAGTTTATCGCAACTTGAGAAACAGCGGTCAGGATCATGATATCCTTGAATCCAAGCACATTTGCCATGTGGGCTGTTGTCAGGTCTTTGTCGATAACTGCTTCAACTCCACTTCGCAAACCTTGACTGTTGCGGACAACCGGAACACCGCCACCTCCGCCTGCAATAACTATTGTACCATTACTTGATAAGTATTCTAAAAGAGAAATATCGCAAATGTGTTTGGGTTTCGGAGAGGCAACTACCATGCGCCAACCACGTCCGGAATCTTCTTTCATCGTCCATCCCATTTTTTCTGTAAGATTTTCGGCTTCTTTCTCGTTGTAAAAATAACCCACGGGCTTGGTTGGATTCTTAAAACCAGGATCATTTGCGTCAACTTCAACCTGTGTCACTAGACCAACAACATGACGCTGGTTTCCGGCTTTTCTCAAGGCATTTTCGAAAGCCTGCACCAGAAGATAAGCCGTCACACCCTGCGTGTTGGCTACGCAAATGTCCAAAGACATTGGTGCAACCTGTTTATGGGCCAGGGCTTGACGCATCAGAACCTTGCCAATTCCGGGGCCGTTACCATGGGTAATTATCAACTCGTTTTCAAGTTCTAACAGCGGCAACAAAACATCTGCCGTTTCTTCAGCAATGGCAATCTGTTCTTCAGATGTACCTTTTATTCCGGCCGGGTGAATCGCATTCCCGCCAAGAGCAACAATAATTCGTTTGGGAAATTCTTTGTTTGAATTCATGTAATAACGCCTAAATGGTATTGATTTTATTGAGTAACAAAAACATTGAACAATTCGGCTAATTCCAGTGCATCAAGGTTTGCATCCAGAGCCAAAGACAAAAGCAATGCTGATTTTTGCGGATTAAGCAAACCTGACGGAAAAACATTTTTACTTTTAACTGAAGTCATGGTTTCCGCTATAACCGTAACCTGTGACACCCGAGAGGAAACGACGACAGTGCATCCGGAGTTTGCCGTTTCAGCAATTAGTCCATTCAGGTTATCAGGCATTGTACCACCTCCAAACCCTGCCACCACCAATCCTTTACAAGCATTTCCCTCAAAATCGGCAAGTGGCTGATCACCGCAACCAGCACGAAGTAAAACAATATCTACAAACGGCAACTCGTTATCATTCCGTAAATGGTCGTGGAATCGTCCCACTAGCGGAGAAAGATTTGGTGATACGAAAACCAAAAGGCTTTCACCTACAATCTTTCCTATCGGCCCACCGGGATAAGCACAAAAGGAATCCAGAGCTACTGAATCAGTTTTGATCGTTTGCCATGCCGTAATTACCAAACCGTTCATTACTACCAGCATCCCATGATTGTGAAGTTTCGGAGAGGTGGCTGCAAGAACCGCTTGAAACAGATTCATTGGGCCATCCGCGCTGAGTGCGGTGCTGGGACGCATGGCTGCAGTCAAAACTACCGGTTTTTTTGGTTTGCACACCAAATCAAGGAAAAACGCCGCTTCCTCAAGCGTATCTGTTCCGTGGGTAACCACTAGACCATCAACGTCTGAAGTCCCTGTTAACTGCTCTATTCTACGGGCCAGTATTCGCCATTGGTGTGGACCAAGATTTTCAGAACCAGTGGTAAATAGGGTTTCCGTATGAATATCAGCCAGTTTTTCCAAACCTTCAATTCCACTGACGAGGTCGGAAGCATCTACGCGTCCGGACTCATAAGCCGCATCTGTTGCCGTAGAACCAGTTCCGGAAATCGTTCCGCCGGTGCCGATAACATGAATTTTCGGTTTGATAGTGACCTCTTTTCAACTGTCGTTTACCGTGCTTCAAACACCGCAGATATTTGCCAATAAGGACATCCGTAGCGGCACAGAAAATCCTATCTGCTTGAAATAAAGTTCGTGCTCGCTGGCATCAATCGCAAAATCAAACTCACCTTCGTTCCGTGGAAGGGAGTGCATCAGGCCTACCGTCTTGCCGCTTTTTTGTTTTATTTTCTGAAGTCCTTCAAGGGTGAAGTAGAATTCAGCCATTTTTTTCAAGAATTCATCGCGGCCGGGTTCTCCCTTTTTCACTGAACAACCGGGAAGATACAGGAGATCAACTCCTTCATCGGCGAGCATTTCTTCATGCTGCCCAATAGTCAAATCGATAACTGATGTCAAATTGGCGT
>JAKUOU010000149.1 GCA_022451065.1 Pedosphaera sp.
ACATCCTCACCCTTAAAGGAGTCAATTATAATGCTGAGGGTGGTGGTAATTGGATGGGCATCGACTACGTGAAGCTCAGCGAGGCCCCGGCCGGTGGCGGTGGTGATGCGCCGACGCTGAGCGTGGTCAACAACGGTGACGGCACAGTGACGGTTACATTCGAGGGTAAACTGCAGACTGCAACCTCGGTGATCGGTCCATGGGCCGATGTCGAGGGTGCGACCAGCCCGTTGACGATTCCGGCTGACCAGGCGCAGCAATACGGTCGATCTGTTAAGTGATCCTGGTTGGTTTAGGCTAAACGCAAAGAACACGAGTCAAGAGCGGGCATAAGTGCCTTATTGGGGGAGAGGTAGCGGTTGCCACGTTTACGCTATGGCCCAATGAAGATGGACCGGTCGTTATTAGGTAAAGCTAATAATTGGTACCCTGGGCGGGACTTGAACCCACAACCTACGGATTAGAAATCCGTTGCTCTATCCAGTTGAGCTACCAGGGCGACCAGCGCATGCACCAGTTCACAAAGAATTGTCGCTAAATCAGCGAAGGTCAAGTGCTCCGACTAAGCTGAGGTAATAGCGTTGGTTTATTCCTCGAAAAAAAGTGCACGAGCGTACTCGGTTGTGGAGAAGGGGTGAAGGTCGTCTGGTTGCTCACCTAGGCCGATGAACTTGATCGGTAAATCCAGCTCGTGCTGGATGGCCACCGCCATCCCGCCCTTGGAGGTACCGTCAAGTTTAGTGATGACCAGTCCTGTCAGCGGTACCGACTTATTAAACTCCTGCGCCTGGTTCAGGGCGTTCATTCCGGTAGAGGCATCGATCACAAGGAGTGTTTCATGCGGGGCGCCATCGATTTTGTCGCCGATCACTCGGTGTAGTTTTTCCAGTTCTCGCATCAGGTTGTGCTTGGTATGCAGTCGGCCTGCGGTGTCTACGAACAAATAATCGATGTCTTTGCCGAGTGCTGAGTTTGCAGCATCGTGTGCAATCGATGCCGGGTCAGCACCGTAATTGCTGCTCACGACCGGTATGTCTAGCCGCGTTCCCCACAGGTTAAGCTGCTCGATGGCGGCGGCTCGAAACGTGTCGCATGCAGCCAACATCGGCCTATAGCCTTCCGCCTTGACGCGATGGGCCAACTTGGCCGCCGTCGTGGTTTTGCCGGTGCCGTTCACGCCGACCAGCGAAACCACTGTCGGACCGTCGCACTTGGCCAAGTGGCCGGTGCTATCGCCGAGACAGGAAACAACTTCTGCCTGGGCAATATCCAGTAGACTCCTTTCCTGGGTGCCGCCTGACTCGTATGTTTCACGGACGACAGCGATAATCCGCTGGGTGACAGCGAGGCCCATGTCTGAGGTGAGCAGGGCAGCTTCGAGTTCCTCGATGTCATCCTCGGTGAGTTTGGGTGAACGGGTGACGATGCGGCGGATCTCGGTGGACAGCTTAGACTGAGTCTTTTTTAGCCCGGAATAGAACTTGGTGAACAAACCCATATGATTAAATTTGCATGTTTGAAGAGACGCGGGGGAGGCGCCGTTTCATTTCGTCAAGGATTTCGTACGGCACGCGTACTGTCCCGATGATGGGGTGACCCTTGCCCGGTCCATGGCAGTCCGACCCGCCGGTGGATAGCAGCCCTAGGCGCGCGGCCATTTCGCGGTAACGCTTGGTGGTGCTTTTAGGGTGCTTGCTATGCCAGCACTCTATTCCATCGAGTCCGGCACGAACCATATCGGGAATCAGGTGGTCAATCTTGTTTAGGCCAGGGTGAGCCATTACCGCGATGCCACCTGCCTGGTGGATCAGGCGAATACCCTCCTCAAACGGAGCGTTGACCTTTGGTGTCCAGCCGGGAGCCCCTTTCCGTAAATAACGAGTGAATGCCTCGTCCGTCGTGCCGCAAAAACCGTGTTTGACGAGCGCGCGAGCCACGTGCGGCCGGCCTGGAGCCTTGCACTTGGCCAAGTCAAAGACTTGATCGGCGTGCAAGCCCACACCGATCGAGTTTAGTTGTTGGACCAAGTCGTGGACTCGGTTTGTGCGGTTTTCCTGGTAGCGGGTGGTTTCTCGGATCAACTCCTCGTTCTCTATATCGAGGAAGTAACCCAGAAGATGCATCTCGTGCCCCTGGATATCAGTGGAGAGCTCCGTGCCAGGGATAAACTCGATACCGTATTCGACGCAGGCTTCGGCCTGACGCTGGCAGCCCTCGATGGTGTCGTGATCGGTTAGCGCAATGGCCGCCAGATCCATGTTGTGAGCCTCCTTGGCGACCTCCTCCGGCGTGGAGATACCATCCGAGAAAAGGGTGTGCAGGTGCAGATCGATGTAGGACTGGCTCAAGCGTTCCTCCAGGTGGCTGACTCAGTTGGCGCTGGTTCGCGCCGGACGCATGAGCTTGCCCTTGACCTTGTCGAGAATGCCGTTAACGAATCGCCCGCTGTTCTCAGTGGAAAACTTTTTTGCGATGTCGATCGCCTCGTTGATGCTGACCACCGGTGGGATGTCGTCGCGGTGAAGCATCTCGTAAATGGCCAGTCGTAGGATGTTTCGATCCACTCTGGCGATGCGTTCGATGTCCCAGTTGCGTGTCTGTTCCTCGATGATGCCGTCGAGTTCGTTGAGTTTCTCCAGGACGCCGCGAATAAGGGGATCCCCGAACTGACGAACTTCATTGTCTTCGGATGTTGGTGGCGATGGTTCTGATGGTTCGCCCCAGGTGGACGGTTGATGGTCCTTGGCGATGGCAGCGCTGGTTTGCGATTCCCAAAAACGATCCAGTTCCTCCCCGATTGCCTCAGGGGGATTCATCTCATGCTGAAAAAGGAACTGTATTGCCCGTTCTCGGGCTAGGCGGCGACAACGCATCGCTGATAGAATGAATGAAAATGGGTTTAAGGAAAATGCAAAAATCAACCTGAGGCGGAAACAGGCTTCAGGTCTGCCCGGACTGTTTCGTATGATGTGTTGAACCTCAGCACGTTGGGGTTTGGCTCTATCCCCCATGACTTGCAGGCGGCAATGTAGAGGTCGGGCCACCAGTTGCGGTGATCCGTTTTCCCGTCCAGGCGGTATTGGTTCCAATCCATAAATACTCGAGTCCAGCATGTGTCGCCGAAATCGAGAGCTGCCTTGGGGGTTTTGAATTCAGGTAAATACCAATCGCGTCCGATGCGTGAGTGGAGCACCTCATCGGCCCAGTCGTAATCCTGAAACAGGGCAGACAATGGGTTGTTCGAATCAAGAGCCACCTCCCATTCGAAGCGCTTTCCGGTTTTTGGCATCAGGCCCAGTTCGATGAAATACAGGACGGCATGCCGCTCAATCGGGGTAAGTTGAGCGTTGAGGGCGTGCGACCAGTTAAAGTTAACCATGACTTTATGGGGCCAGTCGATGCCGAGGCTTACAAAGCCCACTTCGCCCATCATGGCGTGGCGTGCCTCGTCCCAAAGCTGGCGTGTCATGTCGTGGTAGTAATCCCACGGCTTGCCTGGTGTTTCGGCGATGATACTTGACATCATCTCCGGGACGTCGATTTCTCGGAGCCGCTTGTAAAACATCATTAGTGTCTTCGGTTCCGGCGGATATTGCTCGTCGTACAGGAACGACTCGGCATTGACACCCATGTTGTATGGGTCGGGAAAGCGATTGTCGCGTTTAGGCGCACCATCGTACCGGTACGGCATGGCTGAGTGTTGGCGCTTGACCGTTTGCTGGGCCAATTCACCGGTAGCGTCGACGTTAGCGAGGCATTGGTTTAACAGGCCAAGCCAGGATTGGGATTGTGCACGCTGTTTTTCATCCACCAACTCGTCAATGGTCGCTTGACCTATTGTAAGCATCTCATCGATCTCAAGCATGGCAAACCGGATCATCCGCACGCTCGGGTGGTCAGCCAGTGGGTTGGTGTCAAGTAGGTGCTGTTGCAGGGCATTCTGCAGTGAAGGAAGCGCCACCTCGTAAACTCCGAGTAACAATTCCGCAGTGATTGGAGCTGCGAGAATTTCGTCAAATAGAATCTCGAGGTGCGTGTTCGGAACGGACTCGAGCCCAAGCGGCGGCTCTCGCATTTCACCAACGCGCTGTCGGAGGGCCGTCACATGTTCAGCGCAATAATAGGCGTGCAGGCTGAAAGTCATTTTCAACTCATAAACCGGTTCAGAGGAGATACGGTTGTTGAAAATCTGATGAAGTCTCTTGAGTGAGTAGTGGTAGCGCTTCAGGCGACGGACACATTCTTCCACGGGAAGCCCGGGGCGCTGCGCCTCGTCAAACGTGCAGAGACCTGCAAGCGGCGGCAGTTTGCCGGGTGTGTGGTTCGTTGTCACGGGGTTGAAACACGGTAGAACTGCTGACCTTCGCCATCGTGAGGCGAGACGACGAACTCCACGACTTTCATTTCCGTTACGAATTCATTTACCTCTAGTTTTCTCCACTTACCTGAGCCGAGGTCGTTACTCGTATGAAGGGAATACGTATTACCTGGAAGCGCCAGGAAACGGATGGCCATCCTTCCACCTGTAAGGCTTAATTTGGTGGATAAAAACAGAATGTCACCCGGGGTGCCGCCGGGCACGAGGCTCGCGCGCCAGTTGGCTGGGTCGCGTTCATTGCCAAGGTTTGTGGCAAGTTCGAGCGATGAGCCATGGCCGCTGGCCTCATTTGGCCAAGGTGTCTCGTCGGAATAGTTTACTGAGTAAATAACCTGACCATCAGGATCGATCAGTTGGAGTTCCTCGCCGGAGTTGGAGAGGCTTCCGCCGTAGGTGCCCAGGATTGGAGCATTTGGGTATTTGGCGATAAATGCATCTGGATCGTCGTTTGGTATAAGAAGTCCGGATTCCCATGGGGCCAGCGTTCCCTCCTCGAATGCAAAGTTAACTCCAGACAGGGTGATTCCCGCCAGATTAATGGGAAAGCCCGCGGTGTTCTTAAGTTCTATAAACTCGAACGTTTTCCCGTCTGCAGGATTGTACATCAACTCCGTGACCTTGAGTGAGGCCGAGGGCGATATGGTGATCGATGCCGTGGAGGGCGCACTCCAGATGTTGTCGCTTTTTGCGCGAACGGTAATTGTGGATGTTCTGTCGATGGGAACGGGTACGCCGGCGCCATCCAGAACCGTGGCTTCAAAATTGAAGCTCAAATCCTTGTCGCTTCGGGAGCCGCGATGCACTTCCACCGCAAAGACATTTTTGCCTGGTTTGAAGTTCGGGAGTTCAATGAAATAACGAAAATAGATTTTGCTGTTCTTGCTCGAGTTGCGCTTCTCCGCGTAGCTCGTCGAACGAATGGTGCCGGCCTTCATGTTGCTCCGGAACAGTTCCTCCCCGTTAAGATAGACAACGGCGCCATCATCCCTCAAAAGCTTGACGAGCAATGATTTGTCGGATGAATCTTCTATTTGAAATTCCTTTCTGAAATAGATTGTCCTGTGGTAATTCGAGCTGGGTTCAGGTCCCCGATTGACTACGGTGGCTTCATCGCCATCACCGAAGCCTAGTTCTGCTTTGCCAGTTTTCCACCCGGTGTCATTATACTCAATCTCTGTCCAGGATTGGCGGTTCAAGCTTGCTCCGGTGTCGAGGTATGTCCACTCGGACCCCATTGCGATGAACGGATCTGTTTCTGCTTGCACAAGTCGAATTGCCCTGGAACTGATCTTGCCGTTTGG
>JAKUOU010000015.1 GCA_022451065.1 Pedosphaera sp.
GACGGCGACAAGAGCCGTTATCTCGGCAAAGGCGTTCGGCAGGCCGTCACCAACATCAATGAAAAGATTCTCCCTGCGCTCAAAGGTATCGATGCCGTCGACCAGGCGGCTGTCGATCAAGCCATGCTTGACCTCGATGGCACCGATAACAAGGCAACACTCGGGGCCAACGCCGTTCTCGCCGTGTCGCTGGGCAGCGCCCAGGCGGCGGCGTCTGCGGCGGGGCAGTCGCTTTTCCGCCACCTCGGCGGCACGGACGCCAACGTCCTGCCGGTGCCGATGGCCAACGTCATCAACGGTGGTGCTCACAGCGACGCCCCGATCGATTTTCAGGAATTCATGATCATGCCCAGAGGCTTTGACACCTTCAGCGAGGGCTTGCGAGCAATCACCGAGATTTTCCATGCCCTCAAGGCTGTGCTGAAAAAGAAGGGCCTCTCCACAGCTGTCGGCGATGAAGGCGGTTTCGCACCCGCGCTTAGCAGTGTCGAGGAGGCGCTCGAGTCGATTCTATCCGCCACGGCCGACGCCGGCTACGAGGCTGGAAAACAAATCTTCCTCGCGCTCGATGTGGCCAGTAGCGAGTTTTTCGATGCGGAAAAGGAACGCTACGTTTTTAAGAAAAGCTCAGGCGACGAATTGACCGCTGCCGAGTTGGTCGCCTTCTACGATGAACTCAGCGGTAAGTACCCCATTGTCAGCATCGAAGATGGCTGCGACGAAAACGACTGGGCCGGCTGGAAGGCGCTGACCGAGAAGATCGGCGATCGCGTGCAGCTTGTTGGTGACGACCTATTTGTCACCAACGTAAAATTCCTCCAGCGCGGCATAGACGAGGGAGTGGCCAACTCTATCCTCGTGAAGGTTAACCAGATCGGTTCCCTGACCGAGACACTCAGCGCGATCCGCTTGGCACAGGGTCATGACTACACCACTGTCATCAGCCACCGCTCCGGTGAGACTGAGGATGCCACCATTGCCGACCTCGCGGTGGCCACCAACGCCGGCCAGATCAAGACCGGCTCCCTCAGCCGCAGCGACCGTACGGCCAAGTACAATCAACTCCTGCGCATCGAGCAGGAACTCGGCGCCGCCGCCGTCTACGGCGAGAAAGCTTAAGGAATATGAAGTTTTCAGTTTCAAGTTTGAATCAGCGCTCGGCAATCGCCTTCGTCTTGGTCGGCGCTGTCACGTTTGCAACAGCCGCCGATTCGTCGCTGAAAAAATCACTCACGTTTCATGCCTCGTACGACAGCGGAACCGATGCCGACTTGGCCAAGGGTGATAAGCGGCTCTTCACTCTTGTTGAGAAACAGCCCAAGGCGGGCAATCATACCGGTGATCTCACGCGCTTGGCCAAGGGCAAGGGTCTCTCCGGCGGCGCGCTGTTATTTACCCAGCGAAACGCCAAGTGGCTCCTTTACGATGGGGCAAATAATTTTCATTTTGCGGAAAAAAACTGGAGTGGCACCGTGTCTTTTTGGTTGAAGGTCGACCCTATCAATGAACTGGATCCCGGTTACGTCGATCCCATTCAAATCACCCCGAACACATGGAATGACGCCTCGTTCTTTGTCGACTTCAACAAGGACGGCAATCCGCGTGCCTTCCGTCTGGGTGCGTTTGCCGATAAACCGGTTTGGAATCCCGCGAACAAAAATATCCCGGAACCAGAGCGACCGCTCGTCCCGGCCAAGTCAACCCCGTTCAGCCGCGACAAGTGGACGCATGTCGCCTTCACCTGGGATCGATTTAACACGGGCAAAAAGGACGGAGTCGCCACGCTCTACTTGAACGGAAAAAATGAGGGCAGCATTACGGGCTGGAACCAGCAATTCTCTTGGAACGGCAAGCAGCACCGGATCATGATCGGCCTGTATTACATGGGCCTATTCGATGATTTGGCCTGTTTCAATCGCGCCCTCACGGCCAGTGAAATCAAGCGCATCCACGACCACCAAGCCGGCTTGGCCACGCTACTGAAGTAGCTGTTCGCACGTGACCAAAACCCCTCAACCACAAGTCGATCATTCGTTGCCGCCTTCCTTTTGTTTAGCCCTACTTAGGCTTTTTCCTTTTCGGACTTCGCTGAAGGTTGGTGTGGTGACGGAGTATGGGAAGTTTGCTTGTGTGCCGGCGGCTCCAAACTCGCCGTGTTTGTCGATCGCGATGAAGTTGATGGCGAGGTCCATTCCTTGCGGATCGGTTCTGGCAATGCGGCGGATCGCCTCGGCGCATGCCTCAGTCGGCGACATGCCGTGGCGCATGTTCTCGACGACTTGATACGATGCGCAGTAGCGCATTACGTTTTCGCCAAGGCCGGTGGCTCCGGCGGCTCCGACTTCGTTGTCGACGTAAACGCCGCCGCCGATGATTGGCGAATCGCCGACACGGCCCGGCACCTTACCGCTCCAGCCACTGGTCGAGCAGCCGCCGGCGATATTGCCGTCGGCGTCGAGAATAATCTGCGCGATGGTGTCGTGGTTTTCCGGCTTGTCGCCTTTGCCAGGCGTCGGTCTTTTCTGTCTGGTTAGCCACTCCCGGTAGTTTGCCTTGTCCGCCTGGCCGTCGCGCACTTCCAATCCGTTTTGTTCGGCGAACCAGTGCGCGCCCGCGCCGACGAGCATGACGTGCGGGGTTTTTTCCATCACCAGTCGCGCGGCGGAAATGGGGTGCACGACGCCCTCGATACCGGCGACGCTGCCGGCCTGGTGTTCGGGGCCGTTCATGATGCAGGCGTCGAGCTGCACGACACCGGCTGCGTTGGGCTTGCCGCTGAGACCGACCGATGTGTTACCGGATGTTTCCACCAGGCGAACGCCTTGCTCGACGGCGTCGAGCGCTGAGCCGCCGCCCTGTAATACCTTGAGCGCTAGTTCGTTGGCCGGCTTACCAAAACCCCACGTCGAGACGATCAACGGTCCCCGTTTGGCCAAGTGGGCGCTTGATTGTGGGGAAGCGCAGCCGGCTGAGAAGGTTGCGGCGGCGGCGGTTGTGTGCTTGAGGAAATCGCGTCGGGTTTGGTCGCTCATGGTCTGCGGCAATTGGAAGGCCAGATGCCGGCAAAGTCAAAGCCAAGTGCGAAGCCAGGCGCGCCCATCGCGAATTGGTTAGGTCAGAATGTCATGCTGAAGCCGATGGCAAAACGCCGGTGGTCCCCGAATCGCATTGCCTTGGCCCTGTCGTAAACAATTCGCCGATACTCAAGTTTGAGCATCCAATCCTCGTGGTAGTACATTGCGACCGGCCCGACGGCAACCGTGTCGCCTGCCGGATCGAGAGTTCGGTTTTTAACCGGCTTTCTCAGTGTCGCTGGCGGCTTCGGCTGGCTTGGCTTCAGCGGCTTTTTTCGACGCAACTGCGTCGTCAAATTTCTTGATGTACTTTGCAGTATTGGTTTTGAACTCGTCGTCGCAGCCCACGCAGCAGAACTTGATCTCGCGGCCCTCGTGAACAAACGTGTGCGGCTTGCCCATGCTGCCGAGCTTCTTGTCGGCGACAAGGCAGGTATCCAGCGGATAGGCAATCACATTGGGATCCGCCGTCTTTTGACCACTACCGCACCCAGCAAACAAAATACCAGCTGCGATGCCACTCAGGATGGTTGTCAACTTCCTCATAACGCTCGCGAACAGCTAGTCCCAGTCCGCCAAGTTGTCAAATCCTTCTTTCCTGCCCGGAGCCAATCTGGTAGCAGGAACCGGAACATGCCAGCGGCAGAAGAACAACCGGCCGACCCCCGGGCCGCGACCACCCGCATTTTGCGCTGGAAACAGGGCCTGCTTGGCCAGGCGGCGAACGATTCCCTGGCGCGGGAGGAGCCGCTGGAAATCCGCGTCAAAGGCGAGTCGGTGGCCGTGACCATGCGCACGCCTGGCCACGACGAGGAACTCGCGCTTGGCTTTCTGCTCTCCGAGGGTGTGATCGCCGGGCCAAGTGACGTGCTCGAGGTTGCCCCATGCCAACAGGGTGAGGCAGGGCTGCACGGTAACGTTCTCAATGTGTTCCTCGCGCCCAAGGTTGTAATCGACCTGGCCAAGCTCAGGCGCAACGTGTACGCCAGTTCAAGCTGCGGACTGTGCGGCAAGGCATCGATCGAGTCCGTGCACGGTCACTTCGAACCCTTGGCCAAGCGCGAGCCGGTGATTGCTGCTGAATCGATTTTACAACTGCCGGACAAGCTGCGCGCCGGGCAGGAGACATTCGAGAAAACCGGGGGCCTGCACGCCGCCGGCTTGTTCGACGCGGCAGGCAACCTGCTCACGCTGAGGGAGGATGTCGGTCGCCATAACGCCGTCGACAAGGCGCTTGGCCGCTCGATGCTCGACGATGCTTTCCCGCTCGAGAACCATTTGCTGATGGTCAGTGGGCGGGCGTCGTTTGAGATTATGCAGAAGGCTCTGGCCGGTCGAGTGGGCGTGATCTGCGCCGTGTCCGCGCCATCGAGTCTGGCGGTGGAGTTCGCGCAGGATAGTGGCCAGACACTCGTCGGTTTTCTCCGAGGCGACACGTTCAACGTGTACACCCATCCGGAGCGAATCACCAGACTCGTAAGCTAGGCATCATCGGAAGACTCGGCGTTGGTGAATACGTCGCTCACGTCGTCGTTCTCCTCGAGCTCATCCACCAGCCGCGTGACCGTCGCTGCGCCGGAGTCATCGACGGCGGTCGTTTGCAGGGCGATTGACGTCACTTCGGCCGAGAGCGTCGCGATGCCTTTCTCCTCGACCGCCTTGTGAACCTGCTCAAAATCGTTCGGCTCTGTCACGATCTCGTAGCCGTTCTCGTCCGCGTTGAAATCGTCTGCTCCAGCCTCGAGCGCCAGTTCCATCAGCATGTCCTCATCAGCGGCGGCGCGTTCGATGATGATCTGTCCCTTGCGCTCAAACAACCGTGTCACTGCGCCGGCGCTGGCTAGTTGTCCGCCGGCCTTGGTGACGATGTGCCGGACATCGGAGGCGGTGCGGTTGCGGTTGTCGGTGTGGGCGTGAGCGAGCACCGCCACCCCGCCCGGCGCAAAAATCTCGTAGGTCAATTCCTCGAAGTGGGCGTCGTTGTCGTCGCCGGCGGCGCGCTTGATGGCACGGTCGATATTGTCCGCTGGCATATTGGCGCTGCGGCACTTGAGCAGGATCATCCGCAGGCGGGGGTTTAAATCTGCCTCGGGGCCGCCCGCCCGGACCGCGATGCCGATTTCACGCGCTAGCTTGGCGAACACCTTCGCCTTTTTGGCATCGGTGGCGCCCTTTTTCCGCTTGATCGTTGACCACTTGCTATGACCAGACATGGAATAAATTGAACCGAGGCAATACACCCCAGCGGGGAGAGAATCATACCAAACCCGCACTGAAATTGGAACGAAAAACACCCCGTCTGGCCAAGGGGTGGGGTACAAAAAAGCCCGGGGCATGCCCGGGCTTCGAGTGAAAGGATTATCGTCCAGCTTAAAAGCTTAAATCGACCTTGTCGCTGAGGCCGAGTTTTTTCAGCGCTGCTTTCAACTCATCAACCTCCTGCTTGGTGATGCCGTCCTCGGGCGAGACTTTGAGCTGCAGTTTCACTTTGGCATCCTTTACCAGGTCGAATTTGTCGAGGATATCCTTTTGGAATGCGACCAACTGTTCGCCGGTCAAGTCGCCGGTCCAGCCGGTGCTGTCGAACGTGACGAGTTCCGGTTGGCGCGGGGTCTCGACGCGCACGCCATACTTCATTAGGCGTGCAAACTGAAGGCGGCTGTCGGTTGCGCCGTCGATCGGGTTGCCCTTGAGGTAGAGGCGCAGGAACGGNGCAAAGTTTTTTGGTCCCTTATAGTCCGCGCCTGCCATCTCGACCAGCGAAGTGAGNTTTGCNACCTTNTTGTTCTCCAAGAACAGGAAGTGTAGTCGGGTGAGGCCCTTAAGTGGGCTGAGATCGGCGATGTCGTTGTTGCCGGCGGAGAGGGTGGTCAGGCCCTTGAGCCCGGCGACGCCGTCGAGTTTGGCGATCTGGTTGTGATCGAGGTAGAGCGACCACAGCTTGGTGAGCTTGAGTGCTGGCGAGAAGTCGCTGATGCGGTTATTGGACAGGTATAGCGAGCGCATATTGCTGAGGCCCTCGAGCGGTTTGAGATCCTTAACGCGGTTGTTGGACAACTCGATGTATTGCAGCGCGGTCAACCCGGCGATCGGTGCGATGTTCTCGATTTTGTTCTTGGCGAGATTGAGATACTGGATGCGCTTCAAGTCCTTGATTGCACTGAAGTCGCTGATCTCGTTTCCGGCAAGGTCGAGCGATGCCAGCGCACGGCATTTCTCAAGGCCGCTCAGATCCTTGATGCCTGCGTTGGTCGCCTTGATCGTGGAGAGATGGATCAGGTCGGCCTCGAGCAGCGGTTCCTTATTATAGCGCTTGGCGAAGACAAACTTCCGCACGCCCTCCTCCAGAGCTTTATCCTTGAAGACTGACTGCGGCTTAGGTTTGGGCGCTTCAACCTTCTTCTCTTCCTTCTTTTCCTCTTTTTTATCCTCGGCGAACAGGGCCGGGACAACTGCCAAACCAAGCATCAGGCCGACGACGACGATTCCTCTGGTGAAAAATATTTTTTTCATGGGCTCGCTATGCGGGGGACAGGGAACCCTAAACCGTCTCCGAGGCCAAGCGTTTTTTATTGGCTTGAAAATCAACCGTGCAAAACAAAGGATTCCTTGTGATGGCCACTCTTTAAGAATAATGGCGCGGGCAGGCGCATCCGTCGGTTTTGTGGGAAGGTACCGGCGCGCCGCCCGAGCAATTATTGTAGGCCATTTTGGCACCATCTGCACGTCCGCCAAGCCGACCTTTGGACCAACGGTATGCGGTGGTACTCGGTGGAAAAAACGTGAAAACGGGGTTGCAATCCGCCTTCATTTCGATAGTTTGCCCGTCCGCTTTTCCGGGAGCGGGTGTAGCTCAGTTGGTAGAGCATCACCTTGCCAAGGTGACTGTCGTGAGTTCGAGTCTCATCACCCGCTCCATTTATCTTAGGTTTCCTTATCACTGCATTTTTGCCTCC
>JAKUOU010000150.1:0-3335 GCA_022451065.1 Pedosphaera sp.
GTTTTGAAGCATTCAAACACGTTCATCTCGTAGAATTCAATAGGCGCAATCCGCTTGGGCAGGGGTGGATTGGCTGGTGTCAACGCACTCACGCCCTCCCCGTTTACCGCGATAGGCTAAACGTCTGGTCACATTGCTGTTGCGATATAAAATGAAGGCAATACCCTGTGCGCCCGGTGAATACGTCGAGCATCCAGTCACTGGGCATCATCGCGGGGAGCCGCGAGTTGCCGCTGCTGATCGCCCGCGAAGCTCGCCGCCTCGATATCTCGAAGATTATTGCGGTTGCGTTTCAGGGTGAAACCTCGCCGGAAATCGAGGAGGTGGCCGACGAAGTGGTATGGCTGCGGGTGGGCCAGTTGGCCAAACTAATCAAGGCATTCAGCAGCCGCGATGTGCAGCACTGCGTGATGGCGGGTCAGATCGCGCCCAAAAATCTATTTGAATTTCGGCCCGACCTGAAGACGGCCGCGATGCTTTTCAGACTGAAGGAGCGCAACGCCCACACGATCTTTGGCGCGATCGGTGACGAACTAGCCAAGGGCGGCGTGGAACTGGTCGAGGCAATTCCCTGGCTTGGCCAGGTTATGCCGGGGCCGGGTTTCCGGCTTGGCCCAGGTCTGACACAGCAGCAACAGGAGGATGTTGCCCTTGGCCAACGCTTGGCCAAGGAGGTTTCCCAACTGGAGATTGGCCAGACCGTGGTCGTCAAGGAAGGCACGGTGCTGGCGGTCGAAGGGTTTGAGGGGACGGACGACTGCCTTCGGCGCGGCGGCGAACTGGCCGGTTCCAAGGGAGGCGCCGTGGCGGTCAAGGTCGCCAAGGAAAACCACGACATGCGCTTTGATATTCCTTGCATCGGGCGGCAAACCTTGGAATCCTGCGCCGCGTCCAAGATCGCCGTCCTGGCGGTCGAGTCCTCCAAGACCATTCTTCTGGAGCGCGAGGAGGTGGAGTCCTTAAGCCAAGCGAACGGCATCACCGTAACCACGGTCGTCCCCTCCCCGTAAACAGGACATTTTTTGACAAGATAACATGCTGACCTTTCACGAGTTGATCGGATTCATGTCGCCCGGGATGGCAAACCGGATTCTCGACGACACGCAGGCCAATAACCGCGAGGTATACCGCGCGCTGGTGGCTTCGATGGCTCAGGCGCAAAAAATGCGTCCGGTGTTCATCGGACGCCAACCCAAGGAGCGCCGCCACAAAAATTTCGTGCAAATGCTCTCCCGAACCGGCTCGGAAGAACACGCTGCCAACCTGATTCGCGGCTGGCTATTCAAGGAGCACAAACAGGTAATGACCGATTTCCTTGGTAAACTGGGTATCGATCATGAGGATGGTATGGTGGACGAACTGCCCGATT
This sequence comes from Pedosphaera sp., assembly GCA_022451065.1. Lineage (GTDB taxonomy): Bacteria > Verrucomicrobiota > Verrucomicrobiia > Limisphaerales > UBA1096 > UBA1096. Next base: position 1,370 of record JAKUOU010000150.1, read on the forward strand.
CGATTGACGATGCCCCGCTGAACGAAGCGGTTGATCTGCTGCTTGAAAAGTACGACCGTGAACTGGTGGCCGTGTACCTGACTGCCTTCAATGCCTCCAACGAAAACCGCTGGAAAAACCTCGACACCATGCTGGCCGACGACGAACGCCTGCAATTTCACGCCTGAAGAGTGGCCGCATAGACAAACAACAGTAATGGAACCCAAGGCAGATATCGCGTTGATTGGGCTGGCCGTCATGGGCCAAAACCTAATCCTCAACATGAACGACCACGGCTTCACGGTCGTGGCCTACAACCGCACCGTATCTAAGGTGGACGATTTCATCAATGACGAGGCCAAGGACACCAACGTCATCGGTGCCCACTCGATTGAGGAAATGGTCGGCCACCTCAAACGGCCGCGCCGCGTGATGATGCTCGTCAAGGCGGGTCAACCGGTGGACGACTTCATCGATCGCGTCATTCCCTACCTCGAGCCGGGTGACATCATTATCGACGGTGGAAACTCACTGTATCAGGACACCATCCGTCGCACCGAGTACCTGCGCGCTCGCGGACTGCTCTTCATCGGCACCGGCGTCTCCGGCGGCGAGGAAGGAGCGCGACGCGGACCATCGATCATGCCGGGCGGTCATCCAGACGCCTGGCCGCACGTAAAGGAAATTTTCCAGGCCATCTCTGCCAAGGTCGATGACGGTTCGCCGTGCTGTGACTGGGTTGGCAACGACGGTGCCGGCCACTATGTCAAGATGGTGCACAACGGCATCGAGTACGGCGACATGCAACTCATCTGTGAGGCCTACCACCTTATGAAGGACGGCCTGGGCATGAGCGCCGACGAGATGCACAAGGTGTTTGCCCAGTGGAACGAAGGCGACCTCGACTCGTACCTCATCGAGATCACTCGTGACATCCTCGGCTTCCGTGACAACGACGGTGAACCGCTGGTCGAGAAGATTCTCGACACCGCCGGTCAGAAAGGCACCGGCAAATGGACCGTGATCAACTCCGCCGAATTGGGTATCCCGATCACGCTCATCGGTGAGGCCGTATTTTCCCGCTGCATCTCCGCAATGAAGGAGGAGCGCGTTGCCGCCTCGAAGAAGCTTCGCGGGCCGAAGCCGCTCATCAAAACCAACCGCGAGAAATTCATAGATGACATTCGCAGTGCGCTCTACGCCTCGAAAATCATCTCGTACGCGCAAGGTTTCATGCTGCTCCGCGCAGCCGCCGCCGAGTACGGATGGAAGCTCAACTACGGCGAGATCGCTCTCATGTGGCGGGGAGGTTGCATCATCCGCAGCCAGTTCCTCGGAAAAATAAAGGAGGCATTCGACAAGCGCAAGCGGCTGCCCAACTTGCTACTCGACCCGCATTTCAAGAGGGAGATCCGTAAGAGCCAACGCGGCTGGCGCAACGTCGTGGCCACTGCCGCCAAAAAGGGTATCCCGGCACCGGCCTTCTCGACCGCTCTGAACTTTTTCGACGCTTTCCGCAGCGAACGCCTCCCGGCCAACTTGTTGCAGGCCCAGCGCGACTACTTCGGCGCACACACCTACGAGCGCATCGATCGAGAGCGCGGCGAGTTTTATCACACGAACTGGACGGGACGCGGCGGGGACGTCTCCTCCAGCACGTACGACGCCTGAACATGAGCGACCCCGCACAGGTCCTGCGCGACTTTCAACCGGGCAGCGAGTTTTTCATCGGCATCGATTCCGACGGCTGCGTGTTCGACTCGATGGAGATCAAGCAGAAGGAATGTTTCGCGCCGATGTTTGTGAAGCACAACGGCCTGCAGGCGGTCAGTAAGTACGCCCGGCAGGTGTGGGAGTTTGTCAATCTCTACTCGAAGACTCGCGGCGCCAACCGCTTCCCTGCCCTAGCCCGGGCGCTTGACCTGCTGCGCGAGCGATCGGAAGTGCAGGCCCGCAACGTCCATGTGCCCAGCTACCCGGCACTTGA
>JAKUOU010000150.1:3432-5624 GCA_022451065.1 Pedosphaera sp.
GTACCGCCGTTTCCACTGGTTCGCGAGTGTCTCGACAAGGCGCTTGCCCGGGCAGACCTGATGGTCATCTCGCAGACACCCTGCGACGCCCTAGAGCGCGAGTGGGCTGAGCACGAGCTTGCCAAATTTGTGAAAGTCATTGCCGGTCAGGAAATAGGCACCAAAACCGAGCACCTTCAGTTTGCCACCGCCGGCAAATATCCCGCCGACAAAGTTCTCATGATCGGTGATGCGCCGGGCGACCACAAGGCAGCCAAGGCCAACGGCGTACTGTTCTACCCGGTATTACCCGGCGGCGAGGAGGCGGCGTGGGAACTCCTGCACGATGAGGCACTCGAGCGTTTTTTCGCCGGCACCTACGCCGGTGACTATGAGGCGGAGTTGTTCGCCAAGTTCGACGCCTGCCTACCCGAGCACCCAAGCTGGTAGATTCTTGACACCAGGTGACAGCGGGGCGACTTTCTTCTCGGTGAACGGGGAGCCTACCGGCCGATTGCGGCGAATGGCTGAGAGACTTGCGCTGGTGTACGAGTGACCCATCGAACCTGATTCGGCCAGTACCGACGTAGGGAGTTACACCTTCCCGTTCCCGCCTAAAAATGATCGCATCAAACGATTCCTTCGACCCGTCGAGCCAGGACCAGTTGCCCAACTCAAAACGGGTTTACGTCAACGGCACAATCCATCCTGATATTCGCGTGCCGTTCCGCGAGATTTCCCAAAGCTCAACCCGCTCGCTCAGCGGTGAGACCGAGAACAACGCACCGGTGCGCGTGTACGACACGAGCGGCCCATGGGGTGACCCCGACTTTGATGGCGACGTCGCCAAAGGCCTCCCTGCCCTCCGTGACAAATGGATCCGCGACCGCGGTGACGTTGAGGAATACGATGGTCGCAAAGCCAAGCCGCTGGACAATGGCTACCTCTCAAACGTCCACGCTGATCATGCCACCCAGCGCGACAAGCCCAACCGGTTGACCGAGTTTCCCAGGCTCGGCCGGAAGCCACTCAGAGCCTCCGCCGGCCATCCGGTTACCCAGTTTTGGTACGCGAAGCAGGGCATCATCACGCCAGAAATGGAGCACATCGCCATCCGCGAAAACATGGGTCTAGCCAAGCTGCGTGAAGAATCCCAAGCGCTTGGCCAAGCGCCGGCCAACTCGCTGCTCCACCAGCATCCCGGCAACTCGTGGGGCGCAAACATCCCCGACCAGATCACGCCAGAGTTCGTTCGCGACGAGGTGGCCCGTGGCCGGGCCATCATCCCCTCCAACATCAACCACCCAGAAGCCGAGCCAATGATCATCGGCCGCAACTTCCTCGTAAAGATCAACGCTAACATCGGCAACTCCGCAGTCGCATCGAGCATCGAAGAGGAGGTCGAGAAAATGCGGTGGGCAACCAAGTGGGGAGCCGACAATGTCATGGATCTTTCCACCGGCAAAAATATTCACGCCACTCGCGAATGGATCATCCGCAATTCGCCCGTCCCGATCGGCACCGTGCCTATTTACCAGGCGCTCGAAAAGGTGGACGGCAAAGCAGAGAACCTGACTTGGGAAATTTTCCGCGACACACTCATCGAGCAGGCCGAGCAGGGGGTGGATTACTTCACCATCCACGCCGGAGTGCTGCTGCGCTTCGTGCCGCTGACAGCCAAGCGCATGACCGGCATCGTCAGTCGCGGCGGATCCATCATGGCCAAGTGGTGCCTTGCGCATCACACTGAGAGTTTCCTCTACACGCACTGGGATGACATCTGCAAAATCTGCGCCACTTACGACGTGAGCTTCAGCATCGGCGACGGCCTGCGTCCCGGCTCCATCGCCGACGCGAATGACGAGTCACAATTCGCCGAGCTTAAAGTGCAGGGCGAGCTGACCCGGCGTGCCTGGGTTTTTGGCGTCCAGGTGATGAACGAGGGGCCCGGCCACGTTCCGATGCACATGATCCACGACAACATGACCAAGCAGCTCGAGTGGTGCGACGAGGCTCCCTTCTACACGCTTGGCCCACTTACGACCGATATCGCCCCCGGCTACGACCACATTACCAGCGGCATTGGCGCGGCGATGATCGGCTGGTACGGCTGCGCGATGCTCCTGGACGAGCCCGTGAGCGCGTGCGACGAGATTGTGGCTGCGCGGCTTTTTCGTGCGCTCGACGAGGCCCTGAAGGACGCCGCCCCCGAG
>JAKUOU010000151.1 GCA_022451065.1 Pedosphaera sp.
AGGTTTGGCGGTAATTGAGCATTGGCCAATGCCCTATACAGCTGCGGGATCGCAGGAAGAACCGTCGCTTGGTGCTGCACAATCTCGGCAATGATGTTCTTGGGTGGATGTAGCGAGCGGATCGCAACGATCGACAGGCCCTGGGTCATTGGCAGCAACACGCATACGGTCATGCTGAAGCTGTGAAACATCGGCAGCAAACAGGCCATGCGATCCTCCGACGTCAATTCCAGCTCGGCTATCACAGCCTCGACATTGCGAAGCAGGTTGTTATTGCTGAGCATCGCACCCTTGGGCTTTCCGGTCGTGCCGGAGGTGTAAATGATCAGCGCCAATTCCTCCCCCACTTGGCCAGCCGGGGACAGTTCGGGCGCCGGGCCGTCGTCCACTTTGCCAAACTCCTCAATCTCGATGACGGCTAGACCGTCGAGTTGGGTTTTGAGCGCCATAGTACCTTCGGCCATCGACGCCTCGCTGATCAGCACCTTGGTTTGAGAATCACGTAAGATGTAGCCCACCTCGTCCGGCGTGAGGAAATTGTTGATCGACACCACCACCCCCTCGGCCAAGAGAATACCGAAGAGGGAAAAGACAAACTCCGGGCAATTCTTGAGCCAAAGCCCCACCCGATCTCCGGGTTGCAGGCCGAATTCATCCTTCAACCGCCTTGCCAAGCCGCCGGCCAAGGCATGCGCCTTGCCAAAGGTGTACTCCTGGTCACCCCAGAAAATCGCCGTTTTTTCACGGTTTTGCGTGGCTGTTGCCGTAAATTGATTCGCTAAATTCTTCATCATAGGAACCCTACTGGGAACAGAGGAAAAACGCTTTCAATCTATTCGTCAAGCTGTGCTAACAACGTTTTACCTTGGCAACCATGAACGCGCTGACACAATCCCCACCGCTTGATTGATACTCAAGTCCAGTTAAAGGAGTTTGTCCCCGAATTACGAAAATCCAGTTGGGTCTCGCTCGACACCGAGGCCGACAGCCTGCACTCGTACCCGGAGAAATTGTGCCTGTTGCAACTCAGCATCCCCGGCACGGATGTGCTGATCGACCCGCTAGCCTCGATGGATGTGACTCCGCTTTTCAAGGCGTTGGAAAGCAAGGAACTACTCATCCATGGTTGCGACAATGACCTTAGGCTGATGTACGCAGCGAAACGCTTTATTCCATCACGGGTGTTCGACACGATGTGGGCGGCTCGGCTACTGGGATTCAACGCATTCGGCCTCAACGACCTCCTGTCCAAACTCTTGGGCATTACGCTCGACAAGGGCGCGCAGAAGGCCAACTGGACCCGTCGACCCCTGACCGAAAAAATGGCCATTTACGCGCTCAACGACAGTCGCCATCTCCGGGCGTTGGCAAACAACCTGCGCAACGATCTCAAGACCAAGGGACGAACTGCCTGGCACGAACAGATTTGTGACAGGCTCATCAGGGAACACGCCGCGCCCAAAGAAACAGACCCGAACCAAGCATGGCGCCTCAAGGGCTCGAGCAAACTCAACCGCCGCGAACAAGCCATTCTGCGAGCCACGTGGTACTGGAGAGAGCGCGAAGCCATCAACGCCAACAAGCCCCCATACTTTATCGTCCGCCACGAGGATCTCGTCTGCCTCGCCGAGACAGTGATCAGCAAAAAACGTAAGACCGCCTGGCCGGCCAAACTGTCGAACCGCCGGTTCAAGTCGCTGCGCGATGCGGTAGGCCAAGCGCTGGATTTACCGCCCGGGGAACACCCCGAGATCCCCCGCACGGTTCGCCGACGCATCACCCAGAGCGAAAAACTTTTTTATGAATCCCTCAAAGCCCTTCGTGACAGGCAGGCCAAGAAACTCAACATCGACCCCACCCTCATCGCCAGCCGCTCCACGCTCGTGAGGCTCTCACTCGAGGACAACGATGAGCACAGTCGGATCCTTCCCTGGCAGCGGGAACTTCTGAACCTGTAACCATCGCAAATAAACTTTGAAAACCGGGGCCTTTCCCGGCAACATCCGCCGCCCTTTTTTTAAGGAACCGAGCATTTCTTTCGAGAATGAAGCGCACACATCACTGCAACGAAATACGCGAGGAACACATTGGCCAAGCCGTCACCCTCAACGGCTGGGTACATTCCAACCGGGACTTGGGCGGAGTCCTCTTTATTGACGTTCGAGACCGCGAAGGCCGGACACAGGCGGTGTTTGATCCGAGCGACCTTCCGTCCGACCTGTTCGAGACCGCCTCGCGGCTTCATAGCGAGAGTGTCATCAGCGTCACCGGCAAGATCCGCGTCCGCCCCGAGGGCACGAAGAACCAGAAGATTGACACCGGCCTCGTCGAGGTCGTGGTTGAGCAACTCGAGGTGCTGAACCACGCCGACGTGTTGCCGTTCAGCATCGACGACCCGGAGGTCGCCGCCAAGGTCAACGAGGAACTCCGCCTCAAGCACCGCTATCTCGACCTGCGCCGGCCGGAGATGATCCACAACATGCGTCTACGGAGCCGCGTGGCCACTGCGACGCGGGTATTCATGGAGGAACAAGGCTTCCTCGAGATTGAAACGCCCACGCTGTTCAAGAGTACACCGGAAGGCGCCCGTGAATTCCTCGTCCCGAGCCGACTGCATCCAGGCCAGTTTTACGCGCTGCCCCAGTCGCCCCAGCAGTACAAGCAAATCCTTATGGTGGCCGGTGTGGAAAAATATTTTCAACTCGCCCGTTGCTACCGCGACGAGGATTTGCGTGCCGATCGTCAGCCGGAATTCACCCAGATCGACATCGAGATGTCGTTCATCGACCGCGACGACATTTATGCACTCATCGAGGGCCTGCTTGCGCGCGTCTGGAAAACCGCGCTCGGCAGCAACATTCCGACGCCATTCCCGCGAATCTCATTCGAGGAGGTCATGAACCGCTGGGGCATCGACAAGCCGGATACACGTTTTGACATGGAACTGGTCGACATGACACACGACTTTGCCTCTAGCGAGTTCAAGGTCTTCAGCGGCAACGTGGCCAAAGGCGGCGTGGTCAAGGCTCTCAACGCCAAGGGATTCGCCTGTGTCACCCAGGGGCAGATGGAGACGATGACAGACTACGCTAAGAGCTTTGGCGCGAAAGGACTCGCATTTATCAAGGTGGAGAACGGCGAATGGAAATCGCCCATCGTCAAGTTTTTCAGCGATACCGAGAAGGCTGCACTGCAGGAGAAACTAGACATCGAGGAAGGCGACCTCATCCTATTCGCCGCCGACAAATGGCTCAACGCCTGCGAGATTCTTGGCAAGATCCGCCTCTATTGTGCCGAGAAATTGTCCGAGATGGGCAAGATGAGCATCCCGGCCGACCGGTACAATTTCCTGTGGGTCGTAGAGTTTCCGCTGCTGATGTTCGACAAGGAAATGGATCGCTGGTACTCCAGTCATCACCCTTTCACTTCGCCGGTGGAGGAAGACATCCCCAAGTTGAGCAGCGATCCCAAGTCAGTCCGGGGCCAGCATTACGACATCGTCGTCAACGGTGTCGAACTGGGCGGCGGCTCGATCCGTATCCACCAGCGCGAGTTACAAAAAACCATCTTTGAAGACTTGCTGCAGATCCCGGCCGACGTGGCCAAAGAACGATTTGGCTACATGCTCGAGGCTTTTCGCTTTGGCGCACCGCCCCACGGTGGCATCGCTCTGGGTTTCGACCGCCTCATCGCCATGCTGTGTGACTCGGATAGCATCCGCGAGGTGATCGCCTTCCCGAAAACGGCCAAGGGCGCCGACCTGATGAGTGATGCCCCCGGCTCCGCCGAGCCCAAGCAACTGCGCGACCTGCACATCAACCTCCGGGTAACGAAACAGGAAAAGATAAAGCCGGAGGAATAGGCGCCCTTTTAAACTTACCCAGCTGTGTTACTCGTTGATGAAGTAGCTCAGGTTCTCGAGTTCCATCGCGAGGTTGACATTGTTGACAGTCACCTCGTCCGGAACCGACAGCACTATCGGGGCGAAGTTGAGAATTGCCACCACACCATACTCAATCAGCTGATTCGTCACTTCCTGCGCAGCGGTCGGAGGCACGCATAGTATCGCCATTTTTACTAGGTGCTCATCGATCACCTTTGGCATTACCTTCATTGACTGTACCTGAATCGGCACCTCCTTCGGGAATCTGCCGGATTGCACATCAAAGGCCCCCACCACCTCGAACCCCTCCCGCTCAAAGCCGCGATAGCTCAACAGCGCACGCCCGAGGTTGCCGATACCAACGATCACCACCGGCTGCAGGCTCTTGGTTCCAAGCCGCTCGGAGATCATCTCAATGAGTTGTTTCACGTCATAGCCGAGCCCCCGCGTGCCAAACTGCCCGAAGTAGGTCAGATCTTTGCGCAGCTGGGTGGACTTAACACCGGCCGCCTTAGCCAAGACTTCACTGGATACAGTGTGGATTCTGTTGTTTTCCAGGCGATGCAGGCAGCGCAAGTAGACCGACAGTCGATAGATCGCCTTTCGGGGAATTTCTGTTCGTGCCACTTTTTTCACCGGCTAATCAACGAACATCATTTCGTTGGACACCAAAAGCGCTTGACCGAGCCGCTCCCAGGCAACGGCACTGGGCACAAATTCGTCGACGAACTGTCTGGCTAAGACCAGCTCCCCCTCCGAAGGCTCACGTTGATAAGCCAAACGATATAACACACGGATGCGGCTATCATCGGCAACCGCCTGTACCTCCTCACGCTTAGCCAAGCGCTTGGCCTGCGCCTCGATAAACGGGCTATTCAGAAGGTATAACGCCTGCTGCGGCACCGTGGTCGTGAAGCGCTGTGGACAGGTCGTATCTGGTCCGGCAAAATCAAAAGTGCGGAATAGGTTTGGCAGGTTCTGCCTATTAACAAAGGCGTAAACCGTTCGGCGGTTGGCATCGGGCTTGTCGTCAATGCGAACTGAACGGCCGCCCTGCTGGAGGCTGAGACTACCCGACACGCTTAACACGGAATCGCGCATTGCCTCAAAGTCGAGCCTCTTGCGGTTCATCTGCCACAATAGCCTGTTACCGGGGTCGCGTTCGGCGAATTCCGGTTGCAAAGTTTCACCCTGCCGGTAGGTACTGGAAGTCACGATGCCACGGATCAACGCCTTTATCGACCAGCCGTTTTCGATGAAATCCGCCGTCAGAAAATCGAGTAGCTTTGGGTGCGACGGCAGCTCAGCCCGCACGCCAAAGTCGCTTGGCGTTTTGACCAGCCCGCTTCCAAATAACCTCTGCCATACCCGGTTGACCATCACCCGTGTCGTGAGAGGATTCTGCGGATCAGCAATAGACCGAGCCATCTCAAGCCGACCGCTGCCTCGCTCAAACGGGCTTCGCTCCTTGCCAGACAACACCGCAAGAAATCGCCTTGGCACGGCATCCCCCTTCGAGCCTGGGTTACCCCGTAGGAAGATTCGAGGATCGTGTGGCTGGGTCTTGTCGAGCAATACCATCGCCCGGTTAGGTGCGCCAGGGTGCTCGCCCTCAAGTTCGTCAAACTTTCGGCGGCGCGACCGAATACCCTCCCTTCCTTTCACCTCCATCACGCGCAACACATCGCCGTCGGATAGCTTCGCCGGCGAGGTGTCGGAGTAAACCACCTCGCGCA
>JAKUOU010000152.1 GCA_022451065.1 Pedosphaera sp.
TCTTCAACCCTTGATCGCCTGTTTTTTTGACCCACTCATCAAGCAACCGGCGATGGCGCTCCAGTTGTTTCTTGAACTTCGGATCCTTGGCCAAGTTGCGAATCTCGTGCGGGTCGCTGGCCAGGTCGTACAGTTCCTCCGGCTCTTTTTTCGGACCGAAGAAAATCAACTGCTTCTCGTTCATCTCACCTTTAGCCATCATCTCACGAAATTTTTTTGAAACCGGCCATGGATCCTTGTAGCTTGGTTGCATGAATGGCCGATCCGTGAGGTAGTTACGCAGGTACTTGAACCGCGGAGTGACCAGGGCGCGGATCCGCTCGATGGTGTAGTCACAACGATCCCGCGCTGCGACAACGAACTTCCGCTTTGTGTAGCCTTCAACCAAAAAGTCCGCGCCCTCCATGTGCGCCGGCACGTCAATGCCGGCGGCCGAAAGGCACGCCGGCGCAATATCGATGCCGCTGATGAGATCCCTGCGAACCTGCCCCGCCGGAACGCCCGGACCGGCAACCATCATCGGCATTTGGATGCCGCCCTCATAAAGGAACTGCTTGTGCCGATGCAACTTGTAACCGTGATCACTGAAGCAAAAAATCAGCGTGTTGTCGTACAGCCCATCGCGCTTGAGCGCGGCGATGACCTGCCCGACTTGCTCGTCGGTCTTCAGCAAACAATCGTAGTGGTGCGCGATCTCCTCCCTCACGAGCGGGATGTCCGGATAATACGGCGGCACCGGCACCTTGGCGCGATCGATCACCGTCGGTGCACGACGGCCCAGCTTGCCGCCACCAAGCTGCACCTGACCAAAGAACGGTTGACCTTTTTTTCGCCCCTTCCAGCACTCCCCTGCAACCAATGCCGCCGGACCCCAGCCGCGTTTTTTCGGCAGAAAATCATACATCGCGCGGGTGTCATGCCTGAAGTTGTAATCGTCCTTGCCCCCCTCGTTGAATGTCCAGTAACCGGCGGCACGAAACATCTCCGGTAGCGTCCGCACACCCTCGGGCAAACGGATATCATCGTAAACCGGCCCCAAATCCTTTCCACGAAAGTTCGCGCGACCGCTGCGATGATTGTGGATCCCTAGGCTCGTTTGCATCGCGCCGACAATGATCGACGATCGCGTCGCCGAGCAGACACCGGCCGGCGTGTAAAACCGGTCGAACCGAATACCACTCGCCGCCAACTGGTCGATATTTGGCGTCTCGATGACCTTGTCGCCGTAGCAGCCAAACCAGCCGCTGACATCCTCAAGGTAAATCCAGAGGATGTTCGGTCGCTCAATCGCCTGCGCCTGACCAAGCGCAAGCAACAGGCCCAAAAGAGGAATGGCTCTTTTCATGGCGGCGGAAAATGACACGGGCAAACAAGCCGGGCAAGCAAACGACGCAAAGTGAGCTGCGCAAAACCAGCCGACATTTCGCCTCCCCGCTTTGCCAAGGTTGTGTCGCGCGGCGAATTGTGTTTTGATTTTGCGCATGAAGAACACGGTTTTCACGGTTGCCATGGCTGCGGCAATGGCTGGCTGCGGCGGTGGGGAACAAAACACCGCGCCTGCCGCACCGGAACCCGGCCCACCCAACGCCGCTGCCCCGGCCAAGGCTGAACCCGAGCCAAACCGGCAGCCCGTTGGTAACATCAACCCCCAACCCAAGCCGACGGCTAAGCCTGTTCAGCCGATTCAGCATGAACCGATCATGAAACCAACCAAAGTCGCTGCTGCAAAAATTGTTAAGACAGAGGCCGAATGGCGAGCCACACTGACCCCGGAGGAATACCGCATCCTCCGACAGAAAGGCACCGAGCGAGCGTTCACCGGCAAGTACGATCATCATTTCAAGGACGGTACCTACACCTGCAAAGCCTGCGGCACGGCGCTGTTTCTCTCCGAGACCAAGTACAACTCAGGCTGCGGTTGGCCGGCGTTTTTCAAGTCGATCGATGGCACCATCGACGAGACACCCGACACCAGCCTCGGCATGGTTCGCATCGAGATCACCTGCAACAAATGCGACGGCCACCTTGGCCATATTTTTGACGACGGCCCCAACCCAACCGGCCTGCGCTACTGCGTCAACTCCGCCTCAATGGACTTTATCCCCGCCGGGAAAAAACCAGACGCGGCCAAGTGACTCCATCACAGGTCTCGGTGGTGTTGCCGATGCGCGACGCGGCGGCGACGGTTGAGCGAGCGGCGCGTTCCATTCTTGATTCCACCCTTCGCAAACTCGAACTCATCATCGTCGACGACGGTTCCGCCGATGACAGCGCGGCAATCGTTCGCCAGATGAACGACCCACGGTTGCGCCTGATTCAACAGGATGCGTTGGGCGTCTGCGCGGCCGCCAACCGTGGAACCGCTGAAGCGACCGCACCGGTGATCGCAAGAATGGACGCGGACGACTACTCGCATCCCACCCGGCTCGAAAAACAACTTTGGCTGTTGCACGACTCCGGCGCAGACATGGTCGGCTGCCGAGTTCGCATCGTCGATGAGCTTGGCCAAGCGGTTGAGTCGATGCGGCGTTACGAACAGTGGAGCAACTCGCTGACCGAGCCAGGGCGGATTGTCGCCATGCGGTTTGTCGAGTTGCCGCTCGTCAACCCGACGCTCCTGGCCAGACGCGAGGTGTTCGAGCTGGGCTGCCGCGACGGCGCCTGGCCGGAGGATTACGACCTCTGCCTTCGTGCGCTTGGCCAAGGGCACACAGCGGCCAAGGTGCCGGAAGTACTGTTTGATTGGATCGACTCTGATAACCGGCTAACCCGTACCGACGAGCGCTACTCGCCGGAAGCCTTCGATCGCTGCCGCAGAGCGCACATCCTCGACGGTCCACTCGCCGGAAAAACACAGGTTGACATGTGGGGCGCGGGCCAAGCCGGTAAGCCGTGGCTGAGTTGGCTGCTGGCGAAAGGATTCACCGTACGCCATGTCGTCGAGGTTTCGCCAAAAAAAATCGGTACAAAAATTCACGACACCCCGGTCATTTCAGACACAGACCTCCCCCCGCCTGACGGCACGCCGCTGATCATAGCCGTGGGTGCCGCTGGAGCCCGCGAACTCATCGAGGCCGACTTGACCCAAAAAGGCTACACTCCAGGCAAAGACACCTGGTTCGTTTGCTGACTACTGTCCGAGCGGGATGCCCTGGTCGATGAGCATCACGGGGATATTCTGGCGAATGGGGAACAGGATTTTACCGTCCTCGCGGACAAGGCCGCCGTCAATAGACTCGGTGACCTTTTCGTCAACGCGATCGACCAGTGTGCCAGCTTGAATACGTTTGTTAAGGTCCTCGATTAGTTCTACGCCGGCCTTGGCTAAGGGCTGATGTGACTCGGGGCAGCACATAATTTCGAGTAGTTTTTCGTCCATGGTGATAATTAATATTCGAGTGCTTTTTGCGCAGCAGCGTAAACCTCCTTCAGTGGCACGCCGGCTTGGGCGGCGACTTCACGACAAGACTCATACTCCGGCGCGGCCTGCACCACCTCGCCATTGAGCCGGCCAAGCTTCACTCGGACCTGGCCAAGCGATGTTTCGACAGTGGCGACTTCACGACGGAGTTTGCGACGATCGACGGCGTGGCGGCGGATGCCCAGCGCGGTGGTTTCGCGCAGGATCAATTCGCTAAACCGGTCCGCATCGGCCTCGGCACACAACACTGTGAGCAGCACACCAGGCCGGTTCTTTTTCATCTGGATCGGCGTGTGGAACACGTCGAGCGCGCCGGCCCCCAATGCAGTCTCGATGAAATAACCCAGGTGCTCGGCGTTGATGTCGTCGAGGTTCGTCTCGATGACGGTGACAGTGTCGCGCTCCCAGTCAAGCGGCTTGGCCTCGATTGCAGCTTCCGCTTGGCCAAGCACAGAGCGAAGAACATTCGGCCGGGTGTTCATGTCGCGCGTGCCCAGGCCGTAACCGATCCGCTCCGGTATCACACCGCGCATCAGCGCGAACGACTCGGCGAACTCGGCCAGCAGCGCAGCGCCTGTGGGTGTGACCAGTTCATGCGGCTCGTCGCATTGGTTCACGCTGACACCACGCGCACCGAGAATTTCCAGCGTGGCGGCGGTCGGAACAGGGAAACGGCCATGGGCACAGTTAACCCAGCCGGTACCTTCGATCACCGGTGCGGCGAGCACGCGCGGTTTGCCGAGCAGCTCGAGCGCGATGCAGCCGCCGATAATGTCGACGATCGAGTCCACCGCGCCGACCTCGTGAAAGTGCACCTCCTCCGTCGGCATGCCGTGGACCTTGCCCTCGGCCTCAGCAACACGGCGGAAGACGGCAATCGATTTTTCCTTCACCCAATCGCTCAACGAACTGTCAGTGATCAGAACCTGGATATCGGCAAAATTACGTTCATGTGAGTGACCATCGTCATCGTGACTGTGTGAATGTGAATGGCTGTGTTCGTGCGAATGCTCGTGCGAGTGTTCATGGCGGTCGCCTTTCCTCTCGCTATCGGCGGGAAGCAAATGGACATCAAACTTGACGCCCTCAATGTTGGCCTTGGTTTTGCGGGAGACATGCAGCTGGTAACCGTCGAGATTGAGCTTGGCCAACTCGGCCTCGAGCGCCTTTTCGTCGACACCAAGGTCGATCATCGCGCCGAGGAACATGTCGCCGCTGATGCCGCTGAAAATATCGAGGTAAAGTGTCTTCATCCGATCACGATAACGCCGTGCCCGTGACAGGATTAAACGCTGAAGCAGGCAAAGGGTCTACCAGTAAAATACCGGGGTGCCAGATGTGCGCTCGACCATGCCGACTAACTTACGGCCTTCCATCTTGGTTTTCTGCCAGGCAACGTGGCCATCGAGATAATTAAGGTTTCCGCCGGCCGGGTATTTGCCGGAATTATCCAAGTGCGCTGCCTTGTGTAGCTTGGACCATCCACCACGAACCGAATCAAATCCAGTGTTGAGTGATGAGGAGCATGTGGCATCAGCAGTGAGAACTCGGTCGGATGGAGAGGGTGTGATCGTTCCGATACCCCTCACCTTGATCGCCCGAGTCGACATGGTATAGTTGATGTTCGTCTCCACCACACGGGGTGCCCATGGGATGGTAAGGGCATAGCCGATAACCCGGAATTGTATCTGTCCTGTAAACTGCCACAACTCTTTGTCGTTCTGTTCGAGGAACGACGGACAATATAGAATATTCCGCTGGAAGCCTTGCTTTTCCATGGCCGCAACAACGTTGATCCCGGCGTCCCACGGCCAGTTGCCAGTTCTTTGGCCAAACTTGTTACGATTGTGCGGCAGTTTATTATTATTTTCATCTGCGTACATTTGCCATGCGAGCGACATTTGCTTGAGGTTGTTGAGACAGCTGGTGCGCTTCGCAGACTCCTTTGCCCGGGCCAGTGCAGGCAGTAACAGGGCCGCGAGGATGGCGATAATTGCAATGACAACCAACAATTCGATGAGGGTAAATGCTCGATGCCAAGCGCGTCGGGGGGAAATTTGGTTCTTCATCCTAAAAAAAGGTTTAATGCTCGACGGAATCTAAGTAGCCTTCACGGAGACTTCAAT
>JAKUOU010000153.1 GCA_022451065.1 Pedosphaera sp.
CATCCAGACGGGAACTACCCGAAACCGACCGGCGGGCCGAAGAAAAAGGGATAATCAAACGTTTTTGGCGGTTAGCAGGTGGGCTTGGGTTTTCGCTCATTGCTCTATTGGTCGCTGATTCGATCCATCTGCTAATCCGCCTCGCTTAAAGTGCAAAGCCAAAGGAACTCACCTTTATCAAGATATTAAGAAAAAAGGGTGTTTACGTTGATTGAATTGCTGGTGGTTATCGCGATCATCCCGATGAACAACTTGGCCGGCTTGTTTTAAGCAGTTCCTCCTGAGACAGAATGAGATATAGCTTGGCCCTCTTCATGGCCGTTGTGACTGGTTGGACGTTCAGCCCACCTGTTGCGGCGGCCGATTCTTCCGTAGACAAACCAAGCGACGCGGCTCTGCTGGAGCAGATGGCCACGCTCGCTGGTGACGATGCTGCCGCGCGCAAGCAGGCGCTGTTCGACTTGGGAAAGACCGGCGACTCGCGTCTTGAAGCATTTCTCGAAAACTACCGTACTGGCAGTGTCTACCTCTGGAATGACCAGATCGTCGTCTGCACCGAGACTGAGGAGGATGAGGACTTCAACGAATTGGCCCCGCTGACTCACCCACTCACCGGTGAGCCGTTGTTGGGCGATGATGGCAAACAGGTCAAGCCGGATGTATCGAACCTTGGGGATATCAGCCCCAACCGTGAAGAACGGAAGTGGGCCGCGCAGGCCAATTTTTTTCTGCGCCTTTTATCGCCCGATGCCGAGGTGCGACTGTCGGGCGCCAAGAAATGCGGTGACCCGCCGTACAACATTGATGCCGTTGAGTTGCTTGTTGAAATTGCTCAAAAAGATTCTGATAACAATATTCGTTATACCGCCAGGGAGAGTTTGCTGCTGATCCGATTGGGAACGGATGTTCCGCTTGGCCAATCGGAGGAGCGCTGGGCCGCAGCCGGCCAACTCGCCGAGATGAAGAGCCTGCGCGCATTGCCGATCCTTGAGGAGATGCTGCGTGATGAGGGATTTGAAAAGTACGGCCAGGTGGCCCGAGAGCAGTGCGAGAGGGCGGTCGCGGCAATCAATAGCCATCAGTCGTTTGTGAACTGGGTGGGCTACGTGTTTCAGGGACTCTCGCTTGGCTCGATCCTGATTATCATGGCACTTGGCTTGGCGATCACCTTCGGCCTGATGGGTGTCATCAACATGGCGCACGGCGAACTGATGATGGTCGGCGCGTTCACCACCTACGTCATCCAGCAACTGTTCGTGAACCATCTGCCGCAAGGGATGTTCAACTGGTATTACGTCGTGGCGTTGCCGTGTGCGTTTCTGGCGGCGGCGTTTGTCGGCTGGCTGATCGAAATAGCAGTCGTGCGGCACCTGTACCGGCGACCGCTCGAGTCGTTGTTGGCCACGTGGGGGGTGAGCATCCTGTTGATCCAGACCGCCCGCCTGATTTTCGGCGACAACATCGGCGTGAACAGCCCGACTTGGCTTCGCGGAAACGTGGAGGTGATGCAGGATGTCAACCTGCCGTTCAATCGGCTGTTCATTATCGCTCTGTGCGCCTTGTGCGTGGCGATGATCTACACACTGATCAACCGAACCAAGCTTGGCCTACGGATGCGCGCTACGATGCAGAACCGCGACATGGCTGACAGCCTTGGCGTCAACACGCGCCGCATCGACAGCTATACGTTTGCGTTTGGCTCCGGCCTGGCCGGCCTGGCTGGTTACGCACTGACGCTGATCGGCGGTGTGACACCGGACATGGGGCAAAACTATATCGTCGAGTCGTTCCTCGTGGTGGTGACTGGCGGTGTCGGCGAGTTACTCGGCGTGATCTGCTCCGGGCTGGGTCTAGGCGTGGCGACCAAGGTGATCGAGCCGATGCAATTCGGCGATTTCACTGTCGAGGCGATTTGGGCCAAGGTCTTTGTACTGGCCTGCGTGGTGGCGTTCATCCAATTCAAGCCGGCCGGGTTATTCCCACCGAAGGGAAGGCTGGCCGATGTTTAAGGACAAGCCGAACCACGAGCTCTGTGTTTGGGCGCTGTTCCTGTTCGGGCTGGTCGGTATCCCGGTGCTGTATTTCTCCGGCACAATCTCGATCGACACGGTCAACATGCTCGGTCGCTATCTGGCGTTTGCCATTGCGGGGATTGGATTTGATTTGGGGGTACTGCGGTGTGCTCAGCCTGTGCCAGGCGCTCTTCTTCGCGCTGGGCGGCTATGCGATGGGAATGTACCTGGCGCACCACGGAGGGCCGGAGGGCATTATCGACAAGGACGGCTGGAAACTCCCCGCCTGCCTATTCGTTGTGTATCCGTACGACGTTGGCGAGGCACCGGGAGACGCGATGGTGCCTTGGTTCTGGAAACCGTTTTTCAGTCTGCCGCTGACGCTGCTGCTGGGGGTGGCATTGCCCGGAGTGGTGGCGGCGGTGATCGGATACTTTGGTTTTCGCAGTCGCGTGCGCGGCGTCTACTTTGCAATTTTGACGCAGGCGATAACGGTTGCCGGTTGGCTGGTGTTTTGCATGAACAACATGAAGTTGTGTGGCACCAACGGGTTGACGCGTTTCAATACGATCGCCGGGTTTGAGTTGTCCAGTCACAGCGTCAAGTTTGGACTCTACCTGATCACGCTCATTTGTTTGATCGGCGTGTTTTGTCTTTGCCGTTTCTTGGTCAGCACCCGGCTTGGCCGGGTGCTGGTGGCCGTGCGCGACGACGAAACGAATCTCCGTTTCTTCGGCTACAAGCCTTATATGTTCAAGATGTTCGTTTTCGCCCTGGCTGCGGCCTTGGGTGGCTTGGGAGGAATGCTCTACACACCACAGATGGGCATCGTCACACCCGAGTACATGACAGCCAAGTGGTCGATCCTGTTTGTGATCTGGGTGGCAGTCGGCGGCCGAGGCACGCTGTCCGGCGCGGTGCTTGGGGCGATTGGCGTGAACTTGGTTTACAATTTCCTAACCACCCGCTGGCCGGAGGCTTGGCCGTTTGTGCAGGGGTTGCTGTTCGTCGGTGTGGTGCTGCTGTTCCCAAAAGGCATCGCCGGCCTGCTGGATTTGATCCGTTTCAAGCGCTTGGCCAAGCGCACCGCTGAGGCATGAACACGACCGAACTCATAGCCGAATACCGGGAATTCAGCCCGCGAATCAACCGGATCGGCGCGCGCGATTTCCTTTTGTTTGTTGAGGATTTGAGCGCCGTGTTCGACGGCTTCAAGGCGGTGGACATCGGTGCCTGGGGAGTGAAGCGCAACGAGTTGCGTGTGGTCATCGGCCCGAACGGCGCCGGCAAAACCACGCTTTGCGATTTGGTCAGCGGCAAGACCCGACCGACTACCGGCAAAGTGTATTTCGAGGGCGACGACATCACGAACGAGTTGGAGGCAAATATTGCGCTGCGCGGCATCGGCCGCAAATTCCAGACCCCACGCGTTTACGACAGCCTGACCACGTTCGAGAACATGGAGCTTGCCCTGCCGGGCAGCCGAAAGGTGCGACGGTTTTTTGGGCGTACAGCCGGTGCGGGGGAGAATGAGAATATCTTGCAGATTCTCGAGCGTGTGCGATTGAAGGATGACCGGCACACGGAGGCCAAGCATCTCAGCCACGGCCAGCGCCAATGGCTTGCGATCAGTATGCTGATTCTTTCCAGCCCAAAGTTGCTGCTGGTCGATGAACCGGCGGCGGGGTTGACCGATCTTGAAACGGAACTGACTGCCGAATTGCTGCTCGAGTTGAAGGACGAGCATACTATTCTCGTGATCGAGCACGACATGGATTTTGTACGTCAACTCAACAGCAAAGTCACCGTACTGAACGAGGGCCGCATCCTCGCCGAGGGCGAGATGGACGAACTCACCGCCAACGAGGAGGTCATCGAGGCCTATCTTGGAAGATGACATGTTAAGCTTGAGCCATATCAGTTTTTCCTACGGACTCGTCCAGATACTGGACGATGTCAGCATCGAGGTGCCTAAAGCAAAAGTCGTTTGTATAATGGGCCGCAATGGCGTCGGCAAAACCACGCTTATGCGAAACATCGTCGGCCTCGAGAAAGCCTCGAAAGGCAGTGTCACACTCGACGGGCGGGACATCAGCAAAGTGCCGGCGAGACGACGGGCGCAGTCCGGTCTGGCGCTGGTCCCGCAGGGGCGGATGATTTTCCCCCGACTGACGGTGAAGGAAAACCTGGAAGTTGGCCTGTCGGCTCGTACTGATGGACGGCGCACGATTCCCGAGGAGATATACGAATTATTCCCCGTGCTAAAAGAGATGGGTGCCCGGCAGGGAGGTAACCTCTCCGGTGGTCAGCAGCAGCAATTGGCGATTGGCCGTGCGTTGGTCGGCGAGCCGCGCGTGTTGCTGCTCGACGAACCGACCGAGGGCATCCAACCCAACATCATCCAGGCGATTGGTCAGGTGCTGCTACGACTCGTCAGCGAGAAGGAAATGACGGTGGTGCTGGTCGAGCAGTACGTCGATTTCATTAAGGAGTTTGGCGATCATTTTTACATCATGAACCGCGGTCGGGTGGTCGCCAATGGCGATACCCCACAACTCAGCGAAGCCATCGTGCGGCAGCACCTGAGCGTCTGATCGGGCACCGCAGCTTTTGGCTCGCTCAAGGTATGAACAAGCAATAGAATTCTCGGACCGCTTGCCATGCATCTGACACCGCGCGAACAGGAGAAACTGATGGTTGTTGTGGCTGCCGATCTGGCCCGGCGGCGGCAGGCTCGGGGGGTGAAACTCAACCATCCCGAGACGATCGCCATCATCACCTACGAGATTTTCGAGGGGGCACGCGACGGCAGGTCGGTGTCCGAGTTGATGAGTTACGGCGCAACCATACTCAAGCGCGACGACGTGATGGAGGGCGTGCCGGAGATGATTCATGAGGTGCAGGTCGAGGCGACCTTCCCTGACGGCACCAAGCTGGTGACCGTTCACAATCCCATCCGATGATCCCCGGCGAAATTAGAGTTGCAGAGGCGGAGCCGCTCGCGGCAAACGAAAATCTCGAGACCCGGACGCTTCCGGTCTCCAACACCGGTGACCGGCCGATTCAGGTGGGCAGTCATTTCCACTTCTTCGAGGTCAACTCCGCGCTGGAGTTTGACCGGGATCAAGCGCTTGGTTTTCGGTTGAACATTCCTGCCGGAACAGCCGTTCGGTTTGAACCAGGGATGGCGCGCGAAGTCGAAATCGTCGCTTTGGCTGGCAGCCGTGAAGTCCACGGCCTCAACGCCAAGGTCAACGGCCCGTTGCCCGCATAACCAGGGAGAGGACGACATGTCACTGAACCTCACACGACAACAGTACGCGGAAATTTACGGGCCGACCACCGGTGACCAAGTGCGCCTGGGTGACACTGATTTATTCATCGAGGTCGAGCGTGATCTCATCGCCGAGGGCGCCGGTTACGGTAACGAGGTCAAGTTCGGCGGTGGCAAGGTCATCCGCGACG
>JAKUOU010000154.1 GCA_022451065.1 Pedosphaera sp.
CGCTTTACCCGAGCCTTTGCCTCCCATATGCTGTCCTATGCTCTAGGGCGTAAAATTACAGCGACCGATACTCCAGCTCTTGAGCGGATTGTTTCTAATACTGTTGACACAGATTACAATATGCAAAAGTTGATTCATGAGGTGACCCAAAGCGCGCCGTTTATTAGTAGGGCCAGTGCGGCACCAATGAAGCCTGTCAAAAAGAATAAAAAAACTTCACTGAAATAAATGATGAACACTTCAAGACGATCCTTTTTGCATGGAATAGGGGGTGCTGCCTTGGCGTTACCTTGGCTGGAGAGCCTTGGGCGGGCGGCCCAAACAAAGGCTCCAGCCCTGCGGTGCGCATGGTTCTATGTACCCATCGGCGTTGTGCGGCGCGGCTTTTTCCCAGGCGAGGCGAATGCGACCGTTCCCAAGTTCACCTCCAACCGCAAGGCTCTATCAAACGACGCACGGATTCCTGTCGGCCTACGGCCACTTGAGCTGACTCCAACGATGAAGCCGCTTGCGAAGGTAAAAGACAAAGTCACGCTCATCACTGGTATGGATCGAGTCTTTCAACCTGGCACGGATGTACACGCACAATGTGCCTCATGCTTCCTCACCAGCGCCACCCCGTTTTCGGTGACGCAATCGCCGTATCCACAATCGCGCACCTTAGATCATCTGGTGGCCGACTCTATCGGTGGCAATACGCCCTTCCAAACACTTGAGTTTAGCTGCAACAGCCATAGGGACAACTTGGAATCAATTCAGTTTGATAATATTTCATGGTATGGAACCAGCCATGTGGCGCCATCCATGCGCGACCCACGTAAGGCGTATCGTCGCTTGTTTGGCACCCAGGAAATAAGAGCCTACCGTAACATCACTGACCTCGTCCTGGAAGACGCGCGTTCATTGCAACGCGAACTGGGTTACTCGGACCAACAGAAGTTTAATGAATACTTCGATTCCATCCGAAGCATTGAGAAACAAATGGACAGGCTTGAACAAATGAAGAGCAAGCTTGCTAATGTGAAACTTGATGAGCCGACTGAGGCGCATTTGCCGCGTGGCGAATACATCCGGCTAATGGGTGATCTTATGGTAACGGCTCTCCAAACCGGCCTGACAAACGTTGCCACCTTTATGGTTGGCCCTGAACGATGGAACACTCCCTTACTGTACGAAACTCTATTCGACAAACCACGCAGCCATCATGGAATGTCCCACAATCAGGGCAAATTCATTGAAGATTTGCTGAAGCTTGACCAATTTCACATGGAGCAGTTCGCGTACCTCGCCGAAAAAATGGATAATATTGAGGAAGCCAATGGCAGAACCCTTTTAGATAATATAATTTTTACCTATGGTTCCGGCCTCGGTGACGGCGCCACTCACCAATACAGCGCTTTACCGATCATACTGGCTGGTTCCGGTGGCGGCAAACTGATTACCGGAAAGCACCTTAACCTCTCTCTCACTTCCGGTCCCATTCCGAAAAAGGACGGCCAATATCAAAAAATTGAAGGGGGCACCCCATTAGCCAATCTCTGGCTGACACAAGCAAAGGTTATGGGACTGAAACAGAAACGTTATGCTGACAGCACAGGCATACTACCTGGATTGCTTGCCTGAACGCCGCTTTGCTTGGCCAACAGGTCGTTAACAAAATCCTTTCCACTTGTTTTCGCAGCTACCGGTCGATATCCATGGGCAAGCGCCAAAGGGCCGCACTCACTGATTCCCAATGAAAATATTCTGTCTCGGCGCTGCCGGGAAAATAAGCCGTGAATCGGTTCTTGATCTCCTTCAATCCGATAAAATCACCCAGGTCACCATCGGGGACACCGACGAGGCCCGGGGATGCGAAGTCGTCGCTTGGTTGGATGACGACAGGGTTGACTTTGTCAAAGCCGACGTTTTCCAGACCGACCAAACCGCTAGCTTGATGCGGGATTACGATCTTGTCATGGACGGCACGCCCATCTCCATCAACCACGAGTCAACCCTGTGCATCGCGAGGGCGGGTGTGCACGGTGTGAACCTGAACGGAACCGGGCCGGAGTTCGCGTTTCACGATGCGTTCGTCGAGGCAGATAAAACCTACGTGCCGGGGTTCGGAATGACACCGGGCATCACCAACGTGATGGCCTGCTATGCGCATGACCGGCTGGAAACAGTCGAGGCCATTCGCATCAGCCATGGGGCATTTCGACCGTTTGCCTTCTCGCCGGCGATCACTGAAACGACCCGTATCGAGTATGAGCCAAAACTAGAAAGCCGAATCGTTTTTGAGGACGGTGAGTTTAAGCAAGTTGAGCCATTCGCGCGCCCGTTGGATGTGACACTGCCAGAGCCGTTCGGGACACACACGCAGTACATCATTCCCCACGCGGAAACCCAGACGATACCGAAGTCTTTCAAGGAGAAGGGAGTCCGGCTAGTCGAGGTGCGCGGGACATGGCCGCCGGCAAACATGCAGTTACTGCGCGCCCTCTATGACTGGGGTTTTCTAGAGAACAAAATCGTCAATGTGGCGGGAGCTGAGGTTGGTGTGATGGACGCCATCGCTAGTTATCTGCTGCAATCCGAACAGGGAACCAAGACTAAGCTGTACGGGTATGCCCTGCATGTTGAGGTCACCGGGACGGAGAACGGCAAACCTGTTTGCTACACCCTGACAAACACCCATCCCGCCTCTGATGGATCAGTCGCCGGCTGGGAACAACTCCGCGCCTACACACGATCGGTCGGAATCCCCATGTCCATCGCCGCTCAATTAATTCTCAATGGCCAGGTTGGCGCCGTGGGAGTCGTCGCCCCGGAGTTGGCGTTTGACCCCAAGGTGGTGTTCGCCGAACTGAAGAAACGACAGATTGTGATTCACATCGACAAACAGAGAGTCGATCCACTGGCTGGCTAATTACCAACCGCACCAAGCCAGATTTTCAAACTGTCAGACTTGGCATTGAGCAGAAAACGGTCGAGGTGTTTCATTCCGTAGGCATGGAAATCGACGTCCAGCGTTGAAATGCCAACCTGCACGTAGGACCACATCGCCTCACGTAGGTCGGACAGCACCCGCAGCAGGTGCAATTGAGCCATTTCCGCTACACTCGGCTCCCTGTCCAGATAGGATTCCATCAGGGTGCGACAACCCGCCTCGTCCATGCAGAAGTTGACCGCGCAATTCCCCAAGTCAACGTAGGGATCGCCCATGCCGGCGTATTCCCAGTCCAATAGGTAGAGCCGGTCTTGGCTCTGCAAAAAATTTGCTGCAATCAGGTCGTTGTGGCACGGAGCCGTTTGACTCGGGCAACACCCAATCGCGTTGATGATTTTGCCTGAATATTCCAGCGCCTCGCCGAGTTGGTCAGGCAGAGTGACGTTGAACCGCCTGGCGGTTGAGATGTAATCCTCAATCACCGACGGCAAATCAAACGTGCCCGGAACCTCCGGCGCCGAGTGCAGCCGGCGGAGTAACCTGGCCACTTCCCGGATCGTAGCGGAGTTGTTCGTTTCGATCGGGGCGCCCTCCACAAAACGGGTGACGAGTATTTCATGCCCGGCGATGAAGGCCACGGGCTCTGGGGCGATACCGATGTTCCAGGCTACCCGCGAGATCGCGTGTTCGGTTTGCCGGTTGATGCCGAACAACCCTGTATCCTTCCCCGGCAACCGGGCGACATATTTTTCACCGCTGTCGGTCTCGATGAGGAGGTTTTGATTCGTAAGACCACCTGGAATGGGGCTAAACGTGAACGAGCCCCAGTCGGGAAATTCAGCGCCCAGCAACTCCTTGGCTTGCTCCGTTGAAATCATGATGAACGAACTCGGCTTGGCCAAGCGCGGCGGCTAGATGTTTTCCTTCGGACCCTCGGGATCTTCCTCGGGAGGCTTCTTCGCGCCGGGAGGCGGCTCGACGATGACAATCGGCAACGGATAGCGCAGCTTCATCACTTCGTCCACGATCACCTCGACCGTGTACACACCGGGCACCTCGAACTTGGTTCCAGCGAACACCGCGATGTTAGTCGCATGATGCGCCGGATCTTGTAGGATGAACTTGGTTTCGCACTTGCGCACAACCGTCTCCTGATCCGGCCCGATGAGTCGGATGTTCTCGTGAAACTCACCCACGCCGGCGACCCAGCGGGTGAACACGCACAGTTTGGCGGCAACAACCGGCAACTTAGGCACTCGAATGGTGCCGATGATGCCCAGCGCGATGAAGTTACCGGTGACCTCCTGCCGCACGTCTTCGCACAGCACAGAGCATTGCAGGTCGGGGAGTATTCGGGAGGCTTGCATTCTTTCTTAAATCTACTGGACGCCAGAACCGGTTTGCTGCATGGCAGCGCGAACGGTGTTTCGCATGAGCATAGCGATCGTCATCGGGCCGACGCCGCCGGGGTTCGGGGTGATTTTGCCCGCAATCGGCTGCACGGCGGTAAAGTCCACGTCGCCAACAAGTCGGTAGCCCTTTTCGGCGGCGGGATCATCGACGCGATTCACGCCGACGTCGATCACCGTCGCGCCCGGCTTGACCATATCGGCCTTGATGAACTCCGCCATGCCAATCGCCGCCACGACAATGTCCGCCCGGCGGCAATGCTCCACCACATTGCGGGTGCGAGAGTGGCAAAGGGTGACGGTAGCGTTGGCACGCCCGGACTTTTGGCAAAGGATCGCCGCCATCGGCTTACCAACGATGTTGCCGCGGCCGAGGATGACCACCTCTGCCCCGTCGATCGGCGTGCCGGAGCGGATAAGCAACTCGTGCACGCCGCCCGGTGTGCACGGCACGAAGCCACCGCTCTCGCCGAGCATCAGCCTGCCAACGTTTACCGGGTGAAAACCATCAACGTCCTTCGACGGCGACACGGTGGAGAACACTTTCGTCTCGTCGATGTGGCTCGGAAGCGGTGCCTGCACGAGCACACCGTGCACTCTAGAGTCAGCGTTGAGTTTCGCGAGCAACTTAAGCAACTCGGCCTCCGGTGTGTCCTCCGGCAGCACGGTCGTCTCTGAGCGAATGCCCAGCCTGGCCGCGGTGCGCTCCTTCATGCCAACGTAAACCTTCGATGCCGAATCCTCCCCGACGCGGACAAACACAAGGCCCGGTTCAACACCATCCGACTTGAGCGTGGCGACACGGGACTCGGTCTCCGCGTGAACTTCCTGGGCGATCGCGCGGCCGTCTATCAGGTTATCGGCCGGCATCAAGGAAGCGTT
The DNA here is from genome assembly GCA_022451065.1 of Pedosphaera sp. Classification (GTDB taxonomy): domain Bacteria; phylum Verrucomicrobiota; class Verrucomicrobiia; order Limisphaerales; family UBA1096; genus UBA1096. The sequence continues at coordinate 5,224 of JAKUOU010000154.1, forward strand.
TTGAGCGTGCGCACGTCGAGCAGCGGCAACGAGGGCCAGCGCGGATCGACGGCCTCAATCCCGGTCAGAATGACCCTGCGGTTCCGCAGCATGCCCATCAGTCGCTCGAAGGTAATGGGCTCGCCGTCCTCGCCGTCGGCAGTCTTAAGCGGCCCGGAGTCGGACGAGTAAAGGTAGTTGATGGTCCGGCCGTTTTCGTTGAGCAACTCGAACCGGCTCGGGGCTTTCGGGCTGCGGA
>JAKUOU010000155.1 GCA_022451065.1 Pedosphaera sp.
CGATCGGGCCACCTCTGAGACCTCCCTGTCGCCAATCGTGGCTTTCCCGACAAAGGTGACGTTCCCGTTGAATGACGCCAACGGATCGATCGCAGTCAGGTAGGCGGTTGACGACTTTTGCCCGGCCTTGATCTCGCAGGGATGCAACACGATCCCTTTTGGCAATCCCTCCGCGGAACCCCGGATCGGCCCGGTAAAATTCCCCTTGCGGAGGGCGACCATTTGGACGGGCAGCGTTGTGCCTTTGCGGAGGTGCGTCACCATCAGTTCAATCGCCTTGCCACTGCCCAAGGCAGCCGGAACTGTTCGTGGATGAGTTAACATCTGGAACCCCGGTCGCTCGCGAATCAACGTCACCGCATAACCCCTCCCGGGGTCATCCGCTGCCTGGTTGAACAAGTCACGAACGGTTACCCGGCATAACCCATCGCTCTTCGCCTGAAAACGCCACGACACATCACGGTTTGCGACGCTGAACGCACGGCCTCCCGGGTTGTCCTTTATTTCATAAAACTCCTTAATCTCCCCCGGCGTCTCCTTGCCGTCTTTCGCCACACCCACTAATTGAGCGGTGATGTAGGGATTCGTTTTTTTGCCCAGTCGCTGCGAAAAAATATCTAGCCAATAAACCTCATCTTTCCTGATCATGAACCGGAAATAATCAACATCTCGAGCCGGAAAAAAACACCCTGCAACCAGGCCGGGGTCAGAGATTTTCTGAGCATTATCAGCCGTTTCATTATCCCCCTCCTCCATCGTTAATGAGTTGCCCTCACAGAGGCCAACAAAGAACGGATTACTTGTAAACTTCCCCTTGGGCAAGCGGAAGACTTTGCCATCAAGGGTGGCGGTGGCTGGTGGAAGCAGTACACCACCGGGACGATCCCCGTGAATCAGATCGCTGAACTTCACGGTCAACTGCTCAAGTGACAGCCCGTCGACAGATTTAAGGCCGGAAGGTTTCGATTCGGGCAGATTTCGCCCGTAGAGCGTCACCTCTGAACCTTTAAAACTGGACACAATCTGCGGTGAGACAAAATCGACATGCGGTCCACTGCTGTTTTCAAGGCGGAAAAAATATTCGTTGCCACCGCCGTATGTTGCATCGTGGATTTGAATTAAGCAGTCACCGTCCGTCGTCGTCGTATAGTCGATCAGACCGTCATCATTGCCCCGGGCCAAGCGCTCACCGGCACTGTCCCTCAGCAACACGACAGGATTCAACCGTGAATCGAGTGCCGCTGCCGTAACCCTCAGCAACAGGCGTTGCCCCTTTATTGCCGCTACCTTGAACCACACAGACTGCCTACTCATAGCGGAACCATTGATGACCGAGTTACCACCAAGCGCCGCCGCCGTTTCACGAGTCGTGTTGCCGGCAGGACTCCGGACTTCTGCCAGTGAGCCGACAACAAAAGGCCTTGGGTTGGTCAGGCCAAGCGCCCCGGCGAATCTTACCTCATAAACCCCGACGGGTACGTCGTCGGCAACCCGCACTTTGAACTTGCGTTCCCCGGCGTTAGTCACTTCCGCCGATATTCCGGGGTTCGAAAACCGCAGCCCCGCTGCCCCATCGAGATCGGCACCGTGAATCTGAACTTCGACCTCATCACCGATCTGGCATCCCATTGGGAAGATCGCCGTCATCCGTGCGGTCGGCAATTCGCCAAGCGCCTGGACAACAACCGTGCATAACAGCGCGACAACCACCTCGCGCCTGAAAAGTCGGGTCAAATGCATGCCGTGATTGACGCTTGCTCAAGCGGGGGATTCAACACGGGGCCGGCTTAGTGATTAAAGAGGAACTCCTTGGTGTTTACCAAGGCCCAAAGGATATCCTCGTAACGCTCCTTGGTTTTATCCGCAGGTTTACCCTCCTTGTCGAAGGCCTCGCGAGTTAAATATGCAAGCGCTACATCAGACTCCTCCCTGCGAGGAAGTCTCGCAAATGCCTGATAGTAAAGGCTCTTTATTTTTGCCAAATGATCTTGTCCTTTGTCGGCTGCAAGCCTGGCGGCTCGACCGTCCTTGCGCGCTAGTTGCTCGTGTATATTTTTTGCGTTAAACAAGTGCAGGCTCTGGGCCAGGCTGGCTTCCTGTGAGCGCTCGCACTCGCAGGCGCTTGATGAATCCGGCCTCCCAAACACACTCAGAAAATAGTTGGAACTGTTGTAGCTGTTGTCCGGAAGGCACACCGCACGCGTGCCGACCGGCAAGCCCCCGAAGTTGCTCCTCGCAAGGATGAGGTCATTCAATGAGTCGTACAGCACCTCTGCCGTGAGCCGTTTGGGCTGGAAGCGAGAGAAGTAATGCTTGTCCTTTCCGTTGTAGCCGTTTGGAACAGAACTGAGTTGATACGTGGTTGACGAGGCGATAACTCTCACCAATTCCTTCACATCGTAGCCAGTTTTTTCAAAATGATCCGCCAGCGCATCGAGAAGCTTGGGATGCGTCGGCGGGTTGGTGGAGCGAAAGTCATCCTCGGGATCAACCAAGCCCCGGCCAAAGAAGTGCTTCCAATAACGATTCACGAGCGTCTTGGAGAAAAGCCGACTGCGGTCTGCACGCATCCAATCGACCAGGCGATGGCGAGGATCGTCAACAGGCGCGATTTTCATTTCGCCACCACCAAGTCCAGCCGGCTTTACCGGCTTGTTGGTTTTTTTGTTGGTTACCTGTGCCAGACCGGCCCGGTGAAAAACGATCTCCTCGCCCGGGCGACCCGAGGGGGCCTTGCTGACACGAGAGAAAAACGCCATGAACTGGTAGTAGTCGTTTTGTGACCATTTTTCAAATGGATGATGATGGCATTGTGCGCACTGCAACCGCGTCCCAAGAAACAATTGCGCTGCATCCTCCATCTGCGCCTGCTGCGAACTAACCTGCTTGTACCAGGCAGATGGCGGGCTTTGATCAATCCCACCGGAAGCCGCCACAATTTCGCGCACAAACCGATCGTACGGTTTATTATTGTACAGGCTCTCCTTGATCCAGTCATAAAAGGCGAGGGTCGATCGAAGCTGCGCCCCGTTGGCTCGCTTGTTGCGCAGCAACGCTGACCATTTGTTTGCAAAATACTCGGCGTATTCCTCGCTGCGAAGCAACCGTTCGACAAGTCGCTCGCGCTTGCCTGGCGCTTGGTCATCGAGAAATGATTTCGCCTCTACAACTGTTGGCAGGCGCCCGGCAATATCGAGAGTCACGCGACGAAGATAAGTCGTATCCTCGGCCACCTTCGATGGTGGCATTCCTACCTGTTTCCATTTCGCGAAAATAAAGTTATCCACGAAGTTCACCTCGCTCGGCAAGTTGTCCACCGGGGCGCCTAACGGAACCGATGCGCGAAATACCGATGCCTTATCCTGATAGCGAACCATCACCGCAATCTCACCCGAATCACCCCCGGCAGTAACCAGCCCAGTGTTGTCCACCTCCGCATACTCACGGTTGTTCGCCTCATACACTGCAGAGTGAGTGATGTCCTCGACCGACCCGTCGGTCATTCTGGCCAGGACCACAAGTTGCTGACGTGCACCTGGCTCCATGATGCGCTCGGGAGGATGAACCTCAATGTCTTCGAGGCTAGGATCGTTCGGTTTGCCGTACGGCATTCCCTGGCGAATCCACTTGACGATCGTCTTGTAATCAAATGAATCCGCATCAATGCGCGAGCCACCGCCATGCGGCAACTGGCCAGTCGCCTTGAGCAATAGCAGGCTCCGCTCGGGTGCGGCTGGAAAGATGCGGCGACCACGCGCCTCTCGAAGCAGATACTCGTAATCCTCCTGCGGCTCGAAGCCGAGTAATGAAAGCTTAAAGCCGTTCTGGCCACTGGACTTCCCGTGACAACCGCCGCCGCTGCAGCCATGCTTGGTAAACAGCGGGACAATCGAATTGGGAAAGCTCACCGACTTTTCACTGGAAATCGCCTGCACCTCGAACGGAATTACTGCTATCTCGCCTGCTCGGGTTCGTGCGGTGATGACACCGTTGCCGTTAGCCAGTGGCTCCACCAATCCATCGGTGACTCGCACTAAGCCTGTAGGCTCTGCAGTTATGGAGGCTTCGCGAGTTTGGTCGGCAAAAGACCCATCGCCAAGTGTTTGAGTGACGAGCAGCTGTTGCCGGGCATCAGCGCCGTGGAGTGTAACGTGATTCAGGATCTGACCTCCCCAGCCCGGTCTCGATATTGCGAGTTCGGCCTGCAACTCCTGGGCTCCGAATAACACAAGACCCAAGATTCCAGATAACCACGCAACCCTCCTCGTAAATGCCGCCATATCAACAGCCATCGGTTTTGGGAAACATCGACCTATTGGGCAAAGATGCAAGCCAAAATAATAGTAAATTATTTTACTCTTTCCACTAGGTCCATTGGGGCAAGCGAGAGCTCAGTGGAGGATGTGGAGGTCGTTGGGCTTCTGGACGAGTTCGGCGTCGAGGTCGAGATAGAAGTCGAGACGGCGGTTTGTTTCAGACTCGTCAACCTGCTTGGCCATAAGCAAGTAGGCCGCGTAGTGGTTTCCCTCTGATTCGACCAAACTGGCGTAAAACTTGGCTAAAGGCGCATCCACGGGTACTAGCGCCTCAGACAATATTTGGAATTTATCGCAGCTACGCCCCTCGATCATTGCCGCGCAGAGCAAGTGGTCGATGACCTGTTCATTGCGGCCCTTGCGAACGGTGTTCATGATCCCGGAAATCCAGGGGCTGGAGATTGGTTGGCTAAACTGTATATCCCTCTCGTTGAGTATTTTAAGAACTAAGTTGAAATGTTCTAACTCCTCGATAGCGATAGCTGTAAGGTCTTCCAGGCGGCCGGTAAGTTGCAGGTAGCGCTGTAGCGTCAAGGCAGACTTGGCCGCTTTTCGTTCCAGATGAGCATGATCAACCAGTACGGCCCCAAGATTGGCAATTATCTTGGGCAGCCACGATTCGGGCGGTTTGGCTCGGAGCATCAGCATTAGCGACTCAGCGAAGGCAAGTAACTTTAGAGAGAAATCAGCTATTAGGGAGCATAATCACAACTTTGGGCCTAAAAATCGCTTTACCACTTGTTTTTGAGTATCCCGATGCTTGACAGTTGGCGCATTGCTGATAGTTTTTCTGCCCTTTTTTCCGAGAAAGGATGGGAGCAAATGGTGCATCTGGGTGAACTCTTTAGATTTATCGGCATCACTCCAAAGAATAAGGTGGATTTTATTAGATTCAGATGAAGCAGACATTCCAACCGTCGAATATCAAACGAAAGCGTAGACACGGCTTTCGCGCACGCATGGCCACCAAGGCAGGGCGAAAGATTCTGGCTGGTCGACGGGCCCGTGGTCGCGCCCGACTCACCCCCGCCTGACGCCCTTTCCGGCACATATGACGGCCTCCGGCCAATTCACGAGCTTCCCTAAATCCAACCGAATCCAAGCCAGCG